>JADHXT010000078.1 GCA_016782825.1 Candidatus Brocadiia bacterium
GTCCCGTGCGCTTCGAGGGCGATGAGGGCTGGGTCGAGACGGGCGACAGCGGGCGGATCGAGCTCCATCCCGCCTCGCTGGTCGGCGAGCGGAAGCGCTACGTGCGAGCGGGTACCGATCCTGCCGGCCACGGCCGCAACTTCCTCGACTGCGTCAGGTCGCGGGCCCGAACGGCGTCCAACGCCGACGTCATGCGCCATTCGCACATCGCCTGCCACGCGGCTGCCATCGCGTGGATGCTCGGGCGGAAGGTGACGTTCGACCCCGTGAAGGAAGCCTTCGTGGGCGACGACGAGGCCAATGCCATGCGCACCCGCGCCCTTCGCTCCCCATGGCACATCTGACACGGAAGAACCCACCATGCAAACACGACGAACACTCCCCATCCTCGTGCTTCTCTGCCTCGCCGCCACGCCGGCGCTTCTCCTCGCGCAGGAAGCCGGCGAGGAGGGGAAACTCATCGGTCTCCTGCGGTCCGACGCCAAGCTTTTCGCCAAGGCCAAGGCGTGCCAGCGGCTGGCGCTGATTGGTACCCAGAGGGCCGTGCCCGCGCTGGCTGCGCTGCTGGGCGACGAGAAGCTGAGCGGCTACGCGCGCTTCGGGCTGGAGCCGATTGCTGACCCGAGCGTAGACGATGCCCTTCGTTCGGCGATGGGCAGGCTCAAGGGCGGGTTGCTGGCTGGGGTGATCAATTCCATCGGCGCCCGACGCGACCCGAAGGCGGTGCCTGCATTGGCCAAGCTGGCGCTCTCCGATGGTGAAGGCGCCATGGAAGCCGTGGCCGCGTTGGGCCGGATCGCCACGAACGAGGCGGTGGAGACCCTGCGCCGGGTCCTCACCAGCGGCCCTGCGTCGAAGCGTCCGGCCGCGGCCCATGCCTGCCTGGCCGCCGCCGAGCGTCTCGTCGCACGGAACAAGCGCACGGAGGCTTCGGCGCTCTACGACGCGGTCCGCAAGGTAGACCTGCCGCCCCATCTCCATCTGGCGGCCGCCTATCAAGCCATCCTCGTTCGCGGCGCCGCCGGGGCGCCCTTACTGATCGAGCTGTTGAGAGACAAAGACACCGCGCGGGTTGGCGTGGCGCTCCGAGCCGCCCGTGAACTCCCCGGACCCGAAGTGACGAAAGCCCTGGCGGCCGAACTCGGGACGCTGCCTCCCGGCGTCCAAGTGCTGGTGATCAAGGTGCTGGCAAGCCGCAAGGACCCGAACGTGTCCAAGGTGCTGGAAGGTCTGGCGTCCAGCAAGGAGCCGGGTGTGCGCGTGGAAGCACTGGCGGCATTGGGCGAGGTCGGTGAGGCGTCTGCCGTGGCCGCACTGCTGACCGCCGCGGGCGCGGGCGGCAAGGAGGCGGCTACCGCGCTCAGCAGCCTCAGGGCTATCAAGGGCGATGCTGTGGACGCCGCGCTCATCCAGGCGATGAGGACGGCCAAGCCCGATCTGCGTATGCAGTTGATCTCTGTGCTGGCGGACCGCGGCTGCACTGCCGCCACGGCCGCGCTGTTGGGGCAGGCGGCCCATGATGATGCAGCAGTCGCCAAGGGCGCATTCAGAGCCCTGGGCCTCCTCGCCAGCCCGGAGGACCTGCCGGCCATGGTCAAGCTCCTCGCCGCCGCGAAGAGCGCGCAGGCCCAGGCCGAGACGGCCATCGTGCTGGTCGCGGAGCGGATGCCCGACGCCTTGAAGCGTGCCGACGCCGTCCTCGACGGCCTCGCATCGGCACGGGAGCCTGCCGTGCGGGCCGCTTTGCTCCGTGTCCTTGGCAGGATCGCTGGCGAGAAGGCGTACGCGGCCGTCGAGCGGGCGGTCGGCAAT
This sequence comes from Candidatus Brocadiia bacterium, assembly GCA_016782825.1. Lineage (GTDB taxonomy): Bacteria > Planctomycetota > PUPC01 > DSUN01 > DSUN01 > BS750m-G60. Next base: position 1,813 of record JADHXT010000078.1, read on the forward strand.
GACAACGCCGAAGTCAAAGACGCCGCCATCCGCGCCCTGGCGGCATGGCCCGACATCAGGGCCACCGATGCACTCTTGGGTCTGGTCAAGCGTGCCGACAGTGAGGCCCATCGCGTCCTCGCGCTCCGTGGTTACGTCCGTCTGCTCGGCCTGGCCAAGGACGCAAACCCGCGCGAAACGGTCCGGAAGTACGCCGAGGTGCTGGCCACCACCCAGCGCGACGACGCCAGGAAGCTCGTCCTCGGCGGCCTGGCGGATGTGGCACACGGCGATGCCCTCGTCCTGGTGATGAGCCAGTTGGACGATCCGGCCGTGCGCTCCGAGGCCATGTCGGCCGCCATCAGGATCGCCCGGGCGACTATGGGAGCCGACCGCCGCGCGGCCAGAGCGGCCATGGAGAAGGTCCTGGCCGTGTCGAAGAACAGGCAGATCGCGACCGAGGCGCGACAGATCATCCAGCAGATCGACAAGTTCGCCGACAGCATCACCGCCTGGCGGGTCGCAGGGCCTTACGCCCAGGAGGGCAAGCAATACAGCCAGTTATTCGACATCGTCTTCGAGCCCGAGAAACCCGACGCTAAGGGCGTCGAATGGCGCCTGCTCCCCGCTGGGACCGACCCAAAGCGTCCGTGGATCCTGGACCTGCTGAAGGCCATCGGCGGAAAGCAGCGCGTCGCCTACGCCTTGACGTGGGTCCACTCCGAGGCGGCCCAGCCCGCCCGGCTCGAGTTGGGCAGCGACGACGGCGTCAAGGCGTGGCTCAACGGCCGGCTCGTCCACGCCAACAACACCGCCCGAGCCGCCAAGCCCTGCACCGACAAAGCCGATATCACGCTGACTGCGGGGTGGAACCCCTTGCTCCTGAAGATCACGCAGAACGATTCACCGTGGGAGTTCTGCGCCCGCATCTGCGCTCGCGACGGGAAGCCGTTGAGCACCATCCGCTTCGACCCCGCGCACGAGGGCGAGTAGAGGCCTCCCGACAAGGCCGTTGTGCCACCATCCGCAATCGCCATACCCTATGGGTAGTACTGGACTTAATAACCCGCCAAGCTCCTAGCCTCAACGGCCACGTTTCGAGTCGGCCGCCGTCTCCGGCTCGATTCTGATGACCGTATTCTGTTCTCCATGGTCCTCCACGGGGCCGACGGACCTGACCACGCACTTGCGGACTCGCTCGTTCAGGATCAGCGTCGCCATTGTGTGATTGGTTACCGTGGAATTCGTCAGGCCCTTCTTGCCGCCACAGTCCAGGCGGTTGACTTGTCTGGGCAGCGGCCGGGTCGTCCCGTCATGGAAGATGAACGTACAGCGGTCGCCGCAGATGGTGCCCAAGCTCGTCCGTGATGTCGGCTGAACTCCCTCGGCGGGACTGAGAATCGTGACTTCGTAGAAGGCATTTCTCGGGACGGGCCCTCGCGTGAGATTGAAGAGGGGACTGTAAGCGATGTCCCCCCGGCAATTCTTCATCACCACTTTGCCTTTGTCACCGGAACTGACGTCATAGCTGAAATCGCCGGCTTCCAGAACCGTTACGTTCTCCAGGGTCACATCACCGACGCATAACAGTTGAAAACACCCGCGCAGCCGTTCGACGGTTGTGTCGATCACCGCGATGTTCTTGTCCCCGCCATAAGAACGCACACCGTCTTCGGTCAGCGGAATCATCTGGTCGCGTGGGATGGGACGCTTGCCGCGGTACATGATGTGGAAGTCGTACTCCCTGGCCCGCCCGACGATCTCTTTGAAAACATCATTGGTCGGGCGCAGCGTGCCGGTGAACAAGCACTTCTCGATCCGGACGCCGTCCACCTTGTGAAAATGCACGCAGTGCCCGAACGACTGCATGTAGACCTGACAGCCAATGAGCCTGGTATTGTTGGCGTTCTGTATCGACATGAAGGAGTGCTTGTTGAGACGGCCGAAGTTCGGGCCGCCTTTGCCGTAGAAATCAGAATAGCCGTAGGGCACGGAACCCTTGATGACGAAAATGCAGTTCAGGAACGTGTTGTTGTCGTTGCAGACCTCGAATTCGTTCTCGGTAACCCTGTATCGAGGATACGGCATGTCGGTGGTATTCCGGAAGTACCCGCCCTCGAAGATGTTGCTGGCCCCATTGATGTGCCAGGAGTCAGAGACGTGTGCCTTACCAGAGAGCTTGCTCTGGACGGAGACCGGGGTTTCGATCACAACACCGCGCAGGTCGAAATAGTTGTTCGAGCCGTTGACGGCGAAGATGTGCTCTTGCCTGTTCTGCGGCAGTCTCCCGTCCTTACCTGCTTCTGCGTTCCGGACGGGGATCGTCATGGGTGGATCGGTCTTCTCGGCGCGGTAGACGCCGGGCTTCATACGGATCCTCTGCCCGTCTTCCTTGATGGCTGCCCGGAACTCGTCCAGCGTCTTGATCAACGTGAACCCTTCGCGAATCCCGAAAGAGTCGGCAATCGGGAGCGGTGCCGGGGGTGTCTTCGAGATTGCCTGCATCGGCGGATTCTCTGCCAATTGTACGCAGGGATCTCTCTTCGCCTCCGCCGAGGCGGCCTGTGAGAGCAGCCTGCAGGTCAACAAGAGGGCGAGGAGTGGGTCGCAACACCTCAATGTTGAACTCCTTCTACTCGGGCTCCAGGCGCAACCACGCGAGCCGAGTCAGCACGGAGGGACGGGGCCGCGCGATACGGCGGCCTACTGCCCCCCTTTGTCCTTGCCGAGATAGTCCTTCAGGCTGATCAGCTCGGGCGGGTTGTTGTCGTTCTCGATCGCGGCGACCACCTCGGCGAGCTTCTTCAAGAAGTCCGCACGCTTCTCCGCGCGCCATTGCGCCTCGAGTTTCTTCAGTTCGGGCAGGGCCGACCTGGCGGCTCCGCGGTATTCCTTCAAGACATTGAGCGAGACCATGGTGATGTAGTTGCGACCCCAGTCGCGTAGATTGACCATCATCAGTGCCAGGGGGATGCCTTCCTCGACGCGAAGCCGGGCCATGGCCTGGATTCCCGCAAGGCGCACGCCCTTGGAGAACATGGTGTTGGCCGGGGCCATTTCCTTGACGGAGGCGAGGAACTCGGGGGCCAGCGCCTTGGCGTCGTCGAGCGAGATCAGCGCGTAGGTGGATCGCAGGCAGCCTCGGGCGTGGGAGTCGGGATTGGCGGCGACCGCGCGGATGGCCGGGTAGAGCAGGCCCTTGTCCACGCCCTCGAGCGACCCGGCGAGGATGCCCCGCGGCCCGTACGACCCGCCGGGATAGAAGAGGGCATAGGCGAGCGCGCCGGTGCGGAACTCCATCGGATCGGTCTCGTCCTTGACGGCGGTGGCCCTGAGCATCTGGTGCAGGACGGGCCTGGCCTGGGCACCGATGTTCCGCAGCGCCTCGGCCGCCTGGACGCGCACCCAGCGGTCCTCATCGTCAAGGAGGCCGGCGATGGCGTCCAACGCGGGAATGGCTCGCGCCTTGAGCTGCCCCAACGCGGTGACCGCGCCGAGGCGGTCGGTGGCCTTGTTGCTCCCGAGCATTGGGAGCAGTCGCGGCAGGACGTTGTCCTGGCGCTTGCCCAGCTCCCGGGCCGACCAGGCCCGGTCCAGCGGCGACCAACTGCTCAGGCCGGCCAGCAGTTGCTCGGCCGTCCGGTTGGCGTGTGCATTGTCGCCGAGCCAGCGCTCGGCCGCGATGGCCTCGGCCACGTCGGCGTCGCTGAGCCAGTTGTCTTGGTTGGCGTCCCGGCCCGTGATGTGGAGCTTCTTCAGCGGCACGGCATAGCCGAGCATGTACGACCCGGTGGAGTTGAACACGCTGCGGTAGCTGCTGGCGACCCCGCCGCCGGTGCCGATGTAGACGAACGCGCCGTCCCAGCGCCGCGCGAGGTCGTGGTACCAGCGGAGCTCTTTCATGAAGGCGGCGATGGCTTTCGGCCCGCCGCAGTTGGCGGCGATGGGACCCCAGACGTAGCTGAAGCCGTTGCCGCAGTGCCCCCATTCGCGCGACTCGTAGGAGGCGGTCACCATTTTCGAGAAGAACTGCGTCTCGGCCCGCCTGCCCTGGAGCGCAAAGGCCATCGCGGCGATCGACGTCTTGCCGTTGTCGTCGTGGCAGATGCCGGGCCGGTGTTCGCCATAGGGGATGGCTCCCTTGCCGGCGTAGTAGCCGAAGAACTTGTTGGCCCGCGCGATGGCCGGCTCGAGCTCGGGGTCTTTGATCCCGCACTTCCTCGCCAGGACCAGCGAGACGAAGCAGGGCAGCCCCGCCTGGTTGACCGGGCCGTACGGCGGGACCGGACCGTGCAGCTTGCCGTCGCGGCCCGGGCCGAACAGCCCGTGCCCCCACGTGCCGTACCTACCCTGCCCCCGCGCGATGCAGGCGGTGTAGGCCCGGATGGCCGGCAGCACGGTCTTGTCGCCGGTGGCCAGGTAATACTCGGTCAGGAACACGTTGCGGTAGCCGAACCCCCAGGTGTGCTTGCCATTGTGGCTCGACGCCTCCCACAGCTTCTCCGTCTCGGGCACACCCGCGGCCAGCGCGCGGGCGCTTTCGCGAACCAGGCCCATATACGCAGGATTCCCCGAAGCCATCAGAGCCAGCTCGTTGATCGGGAACCGGTTTTCCTTCTTGATGTCCTTGGCGATCCGCGCGCAGCCCTGCTCGAGGATCTTCCTCGCCTTGGGGCAGTTGTAAGGCGAGGTGTCGCTGTACGTGCCCATGATCTGGAGCTTGAGGTCGACGGTCTGCGTCTTGCCCTTCCGCCAGACGCTCAGCGGCAGGATGCCTTTGGCCTCTTCGGTCTCCGCCCGCCCGATGGCCCAGCCGAAGCTCTTGCGGGCGTCTTGGGCGAACGGCTTGCCGAAGGCGCCGAGAATCACATCGCCCACGTCGAGCTTGCCCTCGGCGGGAGAGCCTTTCTCCACAACGGTGATGAGGATCTGGTGGGCCTTGACCGTCATCCCCGCCTCGACGTACATCCAGCCCAGCGCGCCGGTGGGGCCGAGGTTGTAGCTGTTCTTCGTCTTGGCCGGCGTGGTCTGGGTCAGATCGACAGGCGCCGCGGCGGCAAGGACCCAGGCGCCGCTCAACACGAACACGAGCAGAGAAAGCATGTCACGGAAGCAAACGCTGCCATTCTTCACAAGACACCTCATTCTCTATCAGATAAGTCCGACGCGGTGTAGGAGGGCGCGTCCTGTTTCGGCCAAGAATGGCCTGTCCTCTCAGGTCTCACTTGTTCTTCCTTCGAGGTGTTCTGGTCGCGTCGTTGTATGCCTCGAATTCAGCGATGCAGGGATTGCCGCTGGCCGTCCTCACGATGAAAAGCCGCACCTTTCGCGTGTTCCGGCTGACGATGGGCGCGATGAATTCGGGGCCGATACTCATGCCGTTGAAGCACCCCACCCATCGCGAGGCCCTCTGGCTCCAGCACTCGATGACATAGCGGTTGATCGAGGAAGACGCGCCCTCTCTGATCCTGAATTCGTTGACGGCAGTCGGCTTGCCAAAATTGAGCTGGAGCCACTGGTCAGCGGATGCCGTGGCCTTCCAGGACGTAGCCGTACTGCGGTCGGTGGCCTTGGCGGCTTCGCGGTCCGGCTCCTGCGACGACGCGGAGACGGTCGCCTCGGGGGCCAGGTTCGGGGTGGTGCAGGCGTCGCTGAGGTTCTTGACCACACAATCGACGAACCTCGTTCTCTTCTCCTTCTCGGGGTCCATCACCTTCATGAGGACTTCCCCCGGCGAAAGGTAGAAGCGGCACTTCTTCCACGTCACTTCATTCCAGTCCGTCGTGTTGAGGATCTCGCACCGGGGCAATCCGATAGGACGCGTGGACTTCCCGTTCAGGACGCAATTCTCCATGAGGATACCCATGTTCGGGTGGCCGTCGGAGGCATAGCAGCAAAGCAGGAAACCAGGGCCGTCGGTGTCGTGGAAGAGACAGTTCCGCATGGTCATGTTGTCGCAGTTGCCCTCAAAGTCAAACGCCTCGCCGTCCCCGCTGCCCTTCCCGATGGAGATGAATCCCCATTCGCTGTCCTCGAAGACCCAATCCTTGCAGCGGAAGAACATCGCCCCGGCCACGCCGTTGAACGCCCGGAAGCCGCGGCCGATATCGTGGGTGGCACAGTTCCGCACGGCCCCGCCCGCAACCCCGCGTATTCCCAACTGCCACTGATAGCCCTCCTCGAACAGGCAGTTCTCGAAGGTCAGGTGCGCGAAGTTGTAGACATAGGACGCGTTCTTGTTGAAGTTGTCCGGACTATTGGTCCAAACGCCGGAGGCCAGTCTCCGGAAGACGCAATTCTTGATCATCACGTGTGCCAGGACGACCCGGTTATCGCGCTCGTGGGAGAAGAAGCAGACGCCGAGGCCGATCTTGCGCCTGGGATAGTCCTCGTAGTGCTGGTAGAGCAGCGAATCGTGGAAGTAGCAGTCCTCGATCCAGATGTGTTTCTTCGTCGAGCAGCCGTCGGAGTACTCTCCAAAGATGCCGGTCATGCATCGGTTGAACTCGATGCCGATGATCTTGAAGCCTTCCTGATCGACCAGATGGATGCCGAACAGGTCTTTCCTGTAATCCTGCCGGTCAATCACGGGCTTCTTGCCGTTTCCGTAGGAGCCAATGATGATGGGGTTCCCGGGCGTGCCGCTTCCCTTGGGGTGAAGCTCCTCATTCCAGGTGTCGCCGCACTTCAGGAGTATGCGGTCGCCGGGAATGTAATCGGTCGAGGCCCGCGCCAGCGTCTTCCACGGGCCGCTGGTGCCATTCAGTGTGGGGGCCTGCCCGGTCCAACTGTCCTTGCCTGAGGATTGGCTCACGTAGAAGGTCGCCGGCGTCGTTCGCTTCGGCGTCGGAGCAACCTTGATCGGCTCGCGCGCTTTGGGCGCCACAGCGGGCGCTCCGCCTTGCGCGAGGCCAGCGGCCAGCGCCAGCAGCAAGACACTCAGATTCCTCAAGGCTTCCTCCTCATTTCTCCTCGGAAGGACCCGTCGGATTGGCCGGCGCTTTCGGGCCGCCCAGCAGTTCCACCATGGCCTTGCCCATGGCCTCGCCGATCAGGTAGTAGCTCTCGGCGTTGCAGCACCAATGATAGCGGATCGGGCGCGGCGAGACATCCCCATCCCGGAAGAAGCCGCGGGTCTCCACATACTTGACGTTGCCCTTGAACTCATCGTACTGCTCCATGGCAGCCTGAGCCTTCATGATGCCCAGCCGGCGGTCGATCCTCTGCCCCCATCCCCCAAACCCGCTGCCGGCGATCACAAACGGCATCTTCGGCACCCCGAGGTCTTTGCGGACGTCGCGAATGAAGTTGGCCATGTTCTTCTCATACTCAGCGACCAGGTTGGCGCTGCACCCGTCATTCCACCCCTGGTGCCAGCCGAAGCCGACGATCTCGTAACCTTTCCCGTCATGATCGGGGAAGTCGGCCTTGAGATGCTCGAGTTGCCTCTTCACGCCTGCGATCATCTTCTCGTACTCATCGCCGACGGTGCCGCCAGAACTCGGCGGCCGCCACGGACCCGCGAGACTTGTGCCGCCCGGCCCAAACTTGATCAGCAGCACCTGTTCGTCAAGATAGTCGCCGACGGCCCAGCCGAAGGCAAGTTCGGGCCCGATCGAGTTCCTGGCCGCACTATTCCCGATGGCTAGCTTGGCCTTGGTGTTGTAGTACGATATCCACACGTCGCCGCGCACGACCCATTTTCCATCCTTGTCAACGAGGTGTTTGTAGCGCGCTGCGGACGCCGTGTCTTTGGCCAGGGTTTCCAGCGTACCTTTCTGTCCTGGTCTTCCCTTGATGACCCCATGCCCCTCCATATTCGACTGGCCGGCCAGGATGAAGACCTTCAACGGCCCCTTGCCCACTTGACCAGCGTGAATGCTGAGAACAGGGACCCACATGCTCAGCGCTGACAGAGCGACGATGCCTGCTTTCACCCGCTTCATTCCTGCTCCTCTTCCTCTGTTCCCCTGGGTAGCTGCACATCGCGTGGCACGAGTCCACTCTGGGCGGCAACGCACGGCTCCCATCCTACCCGTCCTGTTCCGGAGCGCAAACGACTATGCTATCGTCCCCGCCCCATCCACCGGGCCGAGGGAATGTAAAACACTGTAAACCGTGCGCGCAGTTGTATCCTGCCCGTGACAAACGGTTCACGGCCGCGGCCCTCGATGCTATAATGGCGGGGCATTGCACGGAGAAACCATTGGCCTCCCTATCGAGGACCGCCGATGAGACGCGACTCGATTGCTCTGCTGACCCTGTTGCTCGCCGCGTCGTCGGTCTGCTCGGCGGCCGGTGGCTCGCAGGCATCGTGGGCGAAAGCCCAGGCGGAGTTGGCGCGGCTGGGGGCGGGGTTCCTGGTGTGGGAGTCGCCGCGGTCGGGCGAGTGGCGCATCTGGACTCGGCGGCTCGACTGCTCGGGCCTCCGCCAGCTCAGCCCCAACGAGCGAGGCCGCGGGCACTTCGGCCCCCACATCAGCCCCGACGGCCGCCACGTCGTCTACCTGAGCTTCCCGGGCGGGGTCACCGGCTACGGCGGCAAGGTGCGCAAGGGCCAGCGCATCCCGCTGCACATTATGCGGGCCGACGGCTCGGGCGATCGTGTGATCGTGCCCGACGCGCGTTGCTACAGTGGCGATCGCTCGACCGTGTGGCTCAACGACCGGCTGCTCGAGTACATCGCCCCCGATGGCCAGACCTGGCAGCTCGACATCCGCACCGACCGACGCGTGCAGCTCACGACGAAAGGCGGCCACTGGCTCATCAACCGCGCCCGCACCCACGCCACCAGCGGCAGGCCCACCTTCTCTGTCTACGACATCCGCACCCGCGCCATCGCCCCGCGCAAGCGTGAGGGCGGCTGCGAGCCCTACTTCACCCACGACGGGCAGTGGGGCTTCTGGATGAATGGCGCCGGCGGCCCGGTCCGCCGCTTCCACCTCGCCACGCGGCGCACCTCCATCATCCTCGACAAGGACGACAAGCGCCTGCCCCGCGACCGCGACTACATCTACTTCCCCATGGTCTCGCGCTGCGGCCGCCTCTTCACCTTCGCCTGCTCGCCCGACCAGCACGACCACTTCAAGAGCGACTACGACGTGTTCGTCGCCCGCATGGACCCGCGAACGCTCGAGGTGCTGGGCCGGCCCATCCGCTACACCTTCCACGGCGCGTGCGACCGCTATCCCGACGTGTTTCTCCAGCCGCTGGCGCTCGGGCGCCACGAGGGCGAGGCGCCCTTCACGGTGTCGCTCACGCTCGACGGCGCGTGGCAGTGGGACTACGGCGACGGCCGCCGCGGGCGCACCGGCCGCCACACGTACGACCGCGCCGGCAGCTACGCCGTCACGGCAAGCCGCGATGGCGCCGTGCGGATGGGCCAGGTGCGGGTGACGCCGCCGAGTCCGCCTCGGGTGCTCGACGCTCTGCTCCGTGGCGGCCGCGAGATCGTCGTCCGCTTCGACGAGCCGATCCAGCTCAGGGAGCCGGCCCTCGCGCTCGCCTCCGGCGCGGCCATCCAGTCGTGGAAGGCCGATGGCAGCACGCTCATCGTGCAGCTCGCCGCGAAGCTCCGCGCCGCCGACACGCTGCGCCTCGACGGCATCTACGACCGCGCTCCGCTGCCCAACCGGATGGAAGCCCAGGCCATCGCGGTGCGGCCGCTCACCTGGCCGACGAATCG
>JADHXT010000079.1 GCA_016782825.1 Candidatus Brocadiia bacterium
CCCTCGTTGCCTCGGCGTTCGACCAGATTGAGTCGAACCACTTGAGGAGGCCTCCCGTTTCCGCCGGTGTCGTGAAGCAGGTGTTCATCTCGTACCCATCCGAAGGCACTGCCCCCAACCCGGTCGACGTGAATGGGGAGCTGCCGTGGATGGCCATGGCACTGCCGTCAGGGTTCTCGATGTGGAATAAGTTCTGGAACACAGGCAGTGAAACTGCCCTGATATCGGCCTTCTGCTGGAGCCACCGAGCACATTCGCGGGCGGTTGCCACCAGGTTCAGAGAGTTACGAAAGCGTCTGTCCGCTTGGCTCCCCGCAATGCCTGCCACGCGGAACGGCCGCTCCCTTGCTGACGCGGCAGGGACATCATCTGAAGAGACTAGGAGACGCAGCGCACCGGCCCGAGCGAGCTGTTCCTTCAGGGCTGAGTAGCCGTAGACGGAGAAGCAGCTGGACAGTATGGAGAGGCGCGCATTGGCCTGGATGCCCTCTGCGAGAGCGTCGCCGACCTTCCCTTGCCCTCTGTTGTCCAGAAGCACGGTCATTTCCCTCGGTGGTCCTCGACCTTCATGGCTCTGTGAGCAGGCACTCCAAATCCCCCGCAGACGCTGCTCAAGATGAGGATCGTCGGCAAGGAACTGGTCCGGAGCCGCCCTCCGTGAGTCGACGGGACCACGTTCGGTGGCTGGGACCCTCTGCCCCTGTCTGCTCCGTGAGCGTGGCCCAGGGCAGATGCTACTGCGCGACGGCAGCCGAGTCAATACGCCGCATGCGAGGCGGCGTGGCCCATTGCCCCCAAGTCGCTGCAGGACCGTGCCGGGCGAGTGAGGCGGCCGTTGCACGCACGATGCCGTGTGGTGCCGAAGGTCTATCAGTGCGAGTTCTGACGCGACTCGGAGAACCACGATGATGGCTACTGCGTGAGCAAGCGGAACGCACGCGAGGCCGTGGCGCGCCGGCGACTCGAAGTGATGTACGGCATCCCACGTTGCTGGTGGCGTCACTTGAGCCGACATGCTGAGGAGGCCCCCGAACTCCCCGCGTCGCGTCCTGTGACCTTGCTCTCGTTCCCGGCCGTTACTATACTGCGACACATGGGGTAGCGTCCAGTCGTCACACGCCTGCGGCTGTAGCCCTGTCTCCGCTCGCAGCTTCCCAGGCAGCGACCGTTGGGGGCCGAACTGTGAGGAACGATTCGCGTGGGTCCTTGTGGCGGAAGTGGGATCTGCATGTGCACACACCGGCATCCGGCAAAGACTATGACGACCTGTCAGTGACCAACGAGCAGATAGTCGAGCGGCTGGTCGGCGCTGAGGTCGCAGCCGCCGCCATCACCGATCACCATGTCATCGACGTGCGCAGGGTTCAGGAACTGCAGAGTCTGGCTGGCGACCGACTGACCGTGTTCCCAGGGATCGAGTGCAGGTCAGAACTGGGCGGACGCGAATCTGTTCACTTCATCGGGATCTTCCCCGAGGACTGTGACATTGCATCCGTGTGGACGAAGCTGCAGGGGCCGCTGAAGCTGACCCCTGCAGAGGTGACGGCCAAGGGGGTGGACTCGGTCTATGTTCATTTCAGGGAAACTGCGGAACTCATCCACGAGCTCGGCGGTGTCGTCACCGTGCACGCAGGAAGGAAGAAGAACTCCCTTGAGAACGTGGCGAACGTTGAGAAGTTCAAGCGAGCTATGAAGACCGATCTAGCAAGAGAGTGTATCGACATCTTGGAAGTCGGCCGGCCCGATCATGCAACTGCCTATCGCGATAAGGTCTTCCCCGCCATCGGGCAGGAGCTCCCGCTGATCGTCTGCTCTGACAACCATTCCGCGTTGCTCTATACGGGTGAGACGGCATGCTGGATCAAGGCCGACCCTACCTTTGCGGGCCTCCAGCAGATAATCCACGAGCCGTCTGCTCGCGTGCACCTCGGTGGGATCCCACCTGACGTTGGGCGTGTAGCGCAACATGCAACCAAGTACATCAGGTCTCTGACATTCTCGAGGGCTCCTGACGCCAAGACCCCGGAAGTCTGGTTCGATGGCATCGACATCCCCATCAATCCCGGCCTTGTTGCGATCATCGGCAACAAAGGGAGCGGGAAGAGCGCGCTTGCAGAGACCATCGGCCTATTGGGGAATACGAGACGAGCCAGACACTTCTCATTCCTGAGCAGGGACAAGTTCAGAAGCCCACGTGAGAACAAGGCCGGGTGCTTCGTGGCGACGCTCGAATGGGAGAGTGGAACGGTTATCACGCGGTCCCTGGCGGAAGACGTTGACGCAGGCGATGTCGAGACGGTCAGATACATCCCCCAGAATTACCTGGAGACGATCTGCAATGAACTGAGGGAAGGGGAGGGTGGCCTGTTCGAGCAGGAGTTGAAGGACGTTATCTTCTCCCACGTTGAGACGGCAGCCAGGCTTGGGCAGGACTCACTCGACGCGCTCATCGCCTACAAGACCTCAGAAGTGAACGAAACCCTAAGCCTCCTTCGGGCCGACATGCGCAACATCAACGCGGAGATCGTGGCACTCGAGGAGCGCTGTACGGACAGACATAGAACAGCACTTGAAAACCAGGTAGCTGAGAAGCGGCGCGAGTTGGAAGCGCACGACGAGGCCGAGCCTGCGGAGGTGCCAAAACCGGCGGCTGGCCCTGAAGCAAAGGAGGAGCAGGCCAAGACGATCCTGGCAATCGATGCCAAACGGAAGGAACTGGCGGCCCTCGATGAGAAGATCAGTGTCCTGTCTGGCGAACGGGAGAAGCTAGCGAAGCGCCTTGCCGCGGCGGACACCCTCCTCGCGAGAATCCGGCGCTTTGAGAATCAGACTCGCATGCTGAGGGACGAGTGCGCGATGGATGCCGGCATCCTCGGTGTGGACATCAAAGACATCATTGACGTCGAGATCAACCTAGAACCTATCGATAGCGTCCGCCGGCAGGTCCGGACGAGGACGGCTGAGGTCGAGGCTGCCCTCGACCCGTTGGAAGCAGGCAGCGCTGCGTCGTTGAGAACACCTGCTCAGGAGGTGATTGAAGCCCTTCAGCAGAAGCTAGACGCCCCGAACCGGAAGTACCAGGCATACCTGGAATCGCTCGCTGCCTGGAAACGGAGGCGAACTGAGATAATCGGCGATGCGGAGGCAGTTGGCTCGCTTGAGCACCTAACGGCACGGCGCGCAGCACTGGATGCTGCTCCGGAGATGCTGCGTGAAGCGGAGGAGCGCCGTCGCGGCAGGGCGGGAGAGATCCACGCGGAAGTGAAGCGACTAGCCGGCATCTACAGGGACCTCCACCGCCCCGTTCAGGCGTTCATCGACAAACACGGGGTCGCGAGCGAGAGCGGGGACGAGGAGGAGCTCCCCTTGTCGTTCCAGGTATCCGTTCTGCCCGAAGGCTTCACGACAGGGTTCTTCGAGCACATCGACCAAAGGCGGCGCGGCTCGTTCATGGGGCGCGAGCCAGGAGGCAAGGTGCTGGGGGAACTCTTGGCGAAAGCTGACTTCAGCTCAGCCGATGGTGTCGTGGCGTTCCTTGACAATCTCGTCCACCACCTCGATCATGGCGTGGGCACGGGCGAGTCCGAGGGCATGGCCACGCGCGAGCAACTGAGAGAAGGGGTGAGCATCCAGCGCCTGTATGACTTCGTGTTCGCGCTGGAGTACCTCAGACCCAGGTATGCACTCCAATGGTCAGGTAAGAACCTCGACGAGCTCTCCCCGGGAGAGCGCGGAACACTCCTCTTGGTCTTCTACCTGCTCATCGACAAGCGTGACATTCCCCTGGTCATAGACCAGCCGGAGGAGAACCTTGATAACCAGACAGTCCACAGTGTGCTCGTGCCATGTATCAGGGAGGCCAAGACGCGGAGGCAAGTGATCATCGTCACACACAACCCGAACCTCGCTGTCGTTGGGGATGCGGATCAGGTGATCTGTGCCTCACTGGACAAGAAGGCGAGCAACAGGATCACCTACGAATGCGGCGCGATTGAGAACCCCAAGATCAACAGGCGGGTGACCGACGTTCTGGAAGGAACGATGACCGCATTCGAGAAGCGTGGCGCGAAGTACCGGATCGTGAGGCATCCTGCTTGACGCCGCGACTGGCAACGGTCGCGGCGCGCTTCACCGGAATGTGGTTTGGCGCGGTGACAAGCACACGACGCGGAGGCGCCGATGATGGGACTGCTAGGAGCCATGCTCGACGTCTGCCGCATGTTTGCCGACCAAGCTCCTGATGGCGTGGTGTTCAGAGAACCCTATGTCCCGCTTGTCCCCGCCTGCTGGAATGGTCTCCTCGCGCTGGCAGAGGCGCAGAACCTCGGTGATCCCCACAGCGAGTATGTGGAACGGCTTGAGGGCCTGCCCTCCAACGAGAGGATGCAGCGCCTGAAGCCAGACTACCCCGTCGGGATTGAGCCTTGGGACGACGGCAGCATGAAGCTGATGCTCAAATCGATGATGCCGAGTCTGGATCTCGGACGGGTGGGCGTAAGCAACGCCGTGCCGTGGTCTGCCAGGAAGGGTGCCCGAGTCAACGCGAATCCCCGGCAAGAAGCGGAGGCCGCCGCCGCCGAGTTCTGGCGTGCGATGCTTGACCTGCTTACGCCTGAAATCCGGCTCATCGTGGCCTTTGGCAATGTCGCGGAGCGCGTCGTCCGGGAAGCGGGGTGGGGAAGCAGGTACATCAAACTCCGTCTTCCCTCACCGCCTGCCAGACACAGGATCGCCGGCATGTTCGACGACGCCGACCTGCTGGAGCGCTTCCCCGAGGTCAAGCGCTCGTGGGAGGCCCTCGCCAAGCCCGACCCGACTCTGGCACAGCCCGCGACAGGCCAGATCCTCTTCGCATGTCATGCCGCCAGCCTAGGCAAGCTCCTCCCGCATCGTCTCTGCTGCAGCTAGCGCTAGGAACACAGACAGGGAACCGTCCCTCGGTCGCCGTGAGAGAGACAATGCTATGGGCCGCCTCAACTGCTTCGCCCACTTCGAGAGCAAGACGGAGGCGCACGAGGACGTTCTTACCCGTGCCTACCTGGTTGTCCAGAGGCTCGTGCCCAAGGCACAGGAGCAGTTCCTCGCGTTGGTCGAGTCCCAACGGTCACTGTCAGACCCATCTCTGCCACGCCCAGGTTCCCCGCGATGGACGGAGCCGGTCTTCGACACCCAGACGGGGAGCATCCCCCACGACGTGTCTCGGGTGCTGTCCGTGCTGATCACCGACGAGGACCTCCTCGGTGTGATCGACGTGGAGCACAGCGACAGGTCACCCGTGTACGACGGAGTGATCACTTACGGGTCCGAGTGGGCGTTCATCATTGAGAACAAGCCGCGTCACGAGGGCGTTTGGCACGAACAGCTGAGCCCCAACCTTGAGTCACACCCCGGTACTGAGACCGAGAGCCGCGCCGTCGTGCTGGAGTGGAAACAGATCATCGCCGGGCTGGTCAACCTGCTGCAGCAGGATGGAACCGGCCCCACCGCACGGAAGCTGGTCGAGGACTTCCTAGACTATGCCTATGAGAACTTCGCCTTCCTGAACCCGTACAGCAGGCTCGCCCTGTGCCGGGGAAATCTGGAGCTGCTGAACAACCGCTGCCGGCAGATCATGAATGAGATCACTCCTGGCAGAGTCGGGTACCACCAAGGCTGGCGCCACTTCATGCGGTTTGAGCACGCTGCTTCGCAGCAGGTGACGCTGTATGCAGCGGAAGACCCTAAGCCTTGGGGGATCCTCCTGGTGCTTTGTCCTGGCGATACCATGAGTCAAGCGCGCACGCTCTACCGACACCTGGATGCTGACGGCTTGCAGGCCTTGGCAGCCGGCGGATGCGAGCTAGAGCCCAACTTCCACCTCTCGCACATGACACGGCACCTCATCTGGCCGGCCACAAGACTGCCCTTCTCTGACTACGTGAACTTCTGGCTTCGGCACGAAGGCGAGACCAAGCAACTGCCAATCGATGAGCCGGAGTGCCGACGCATGTTCGCGAAGGTGCTCCAAGCGTGGTGCGGGGTTGGACTGATCTCTGAGGAGGACGTGCCAGCCATAGAGGAAGTCACTACCGAGACAAAGCGCACGAGGGTCAACGTCTGCCCAGGCCTCGTTCTCACGTACTCCTGGTCGGCTGATGCTGCGGTGGAGCTGGATGAGCGCGGTGAGTTCGTCGATGAGGTCAGAGGCCGGCTGATGGAGGCCTTTGCCTGTTGGGGGCAACGCCTCGAGTGATTGGGCCAGTCGCCCGGTGCTGGCTCTCGGCGAAGCTACTTCAACGTCGGTGATAGCAGGCTCACCAGTCCAGCCTCGATGAGCCTACGCAGGCACTTGTCCTCCGCGTTGGGTCGGAGGACGATCAGTACAATCTGCTCGTTCGTGATCGTGATGGGCCAGTCTCCGCTCGACCGGAAATGCCATCGGAGGTCCGCTCTGCCTTTGCCGGTGCGAAGGTGGTCGACGGCCGTCTGCGCCCCTTGATGTTTCCGTTTTGTTTCCACTTTTCACTCGAAATGCCCTTGCTGACAAGGCTGGACGCGGTAGGCAGAGGGGCGACACGAGGCGACAAGGCCGGGCGGGCAGGGACACGCAAATGACAGCTAGATCAGCACTTGCGGCGCAGGGAGTCTCCGCATCCCGTTGCGCCGCCTGTGGTTGCGGCAAGGGCCAGTACAGGACTGTCGATCTGGTGGTTGTGGGTTCGAGTCCCATCGCCCTCGCCATGTAACACGCTCGCAGCACGTGACTTAGAGCGCTGCGAGTCCCTCCAGGGCGATGTCTTCCCAACATAACGCGCCACCATTTGCTCGTCGCCGCAAGGCGTAGGACCACAACTGATTACAGCGACGGTGGGGCCCGTCATGGCGTGCCCACCAGACAAAGCGTCTGGTGGGCAGCTCAGCATTGGGACCCGCGCCGCTACCTTTCGCCATCCCCCGTCTCAGAGGTCTGCCCCAAACAACTCGCCTAGCGTCCGCAATGACGTTTGCGGTTCAGCCGTCGGTTCGGCTTCGTGCACGCGGCCGCAGGCTCAGAAATCGGCCTCTCTCTTGCGCGGCTCGTCGTCCTTGCCGCCCTTCTTGCCCCACGCTCCCTTCTTGCCGCCGAAGTGAAGCTCCACCTTGTCCATCCCGTCCCACGCGGCGTAGCTCTGGGCGCCGGGCAGGATGCGGTCCATGACCAGGTCGCCGGCGTCGTTGGCGAGTACGCGAGCTGTGACGATGGGGCCGGCGCCGCGCCTGGCGACGCGCTGCGAGATCTCCACGACGAGCTTGAGCTGCTCGGGCGTGAGCCCAATGTCGTTCACGAAGTGATTCCGCAGCCGCTCGTCCAGTTCAACACCCTCGCCGCCTTGGCGGATCATGACAACGATCCGGATCATGGCCCTCGATGTCCGCGCGACCTGCTCGTCCGTGAGCTTCGCGGCCAGGAGTTCCTTCCGGATCCCCGGCTCCTGGAGGGCCTTCTGGATCGCCGCGATCTGGAGCCGGAAGTCGTTGTCATCGGGCACCTTCTTGCCCAACCACAGCGTGCGGGTCGCCCACTTGACTCCCCCTTTAGCGCCCCAGTCCATGACCAGCTTGCCGCCGCCATGCTCGCCGCCGAACCCGCCGAAGGCGAACGGGGGTATCTGCCCGATCCGGGCGACGGTCTCGACGAGCTTCTTGACCGGCACCGCTCGGCGTTGGGCGCCGAGACCGCCGCCTTCGTCGTTCTCCTCGGTGGCATAGAGGACGGGCGCGGTCTGGCCGAGGACGAGACTCGGGTCGAGGGCCTTGCAGCCCCTGAGGAGGGTGATGGCCTTGATCCGCAGTTCGATACCCGCCTCGTTCTTGCTGGTGAGCTCGCCGACGAGGAAGCCCTTGAATCCCTTGAGGGCCGCCTTAACCTCCTCGACGGTCAGCGGCTCGGCTTCCTTCGCTCCCGCCTGCACGATGTGCTGTCCCCAGGCGCCTGCCACGAGCACGACCCCCACGAACGCCTTCGACAGCGCGTATCTGCGCAGCATCGCCTGTCCTCCTTGGTGCTCAGAGGCTCCACAGCAGAGGGGGCTTCCGCCCCCGAGGCGGCCTGCGGGGGATCCCGCGAGGCCTCTCCCCCTATTCAACCCCATTGGTCAGATTACGCAACAGGGAATCCGCAGCTCCAGGCCGCTTCACGGCACTCAGCCGGCCGTGCCGCCCTCGGATTCCCATGTCAGGATCTTGCGCCATGGGTCAATAAGGGGTATAGGGGTTCCAGTATGGCGGGTCGGGTGGAAGTCCAGTGAAGCAACCGAAGGAGGAGACCCAGATGGGCAGGGTCAGGACACAGGTCGTCTGCCTTGCGATCGTGTTGGCCCAGATCGGCGCATCGGCGGGCGAACTGGTGATCTCGGCGGCCGACTTCCCCCTCGAGGTCGGGCGTCGAGCGACCTACCAGATCGCCACCGGCGGGCAGGCGCGCGCCGAGCTGCGCTCGGCGGTGGTCGCGGCACGCCGGGTCGGCAAGGTGCTGCTCGTGCGGGAATCCGTGCTGCTTGGGACGATGCAGGTCCCCGGAAGCTGGGTCGAGAGGGGCGAGGACTACGTCGCGTTCACCCCCGGCTTTGGGGCCGAGCGACCGTCGTGGCGATACCCGATGCCGCTCAAGAAGGGCCTCGAATATGAGTATGAGGCGGTCACCGGCAAGGTGAAGGCGCGGGTCGAAGGCCCCGAGGCGGTGACGGTGCCCGCGGGCAAGTACACCTGCCTCGTGTGCGTGGAGGAGCGCGCCGAGGGAACCCGCAAGCACTGGATCGCTCCGGGCGTGGGCGTCGTGAAGGTGCAGGTCGGCGACGCAGAGGGGGTCGTCGTCTCGCTGACCAAGCTGGAGAAGCCCTTCCAGGCAAAGCCAGCGCCCAATGCCGTGCCGATGAGCACCTTCGACCGCGGCCTCGGCTCGACGCTCTTCCCCAACGCTCGGTGGCACGGTGTCGCTGGCAACCCCGGCAGTTCGTCGGCCGTCACCATCGATCCCTGGACGGGGGCGGCCGGCACGCCCTTCTCGCTCAAGTGGGCCTACCAGGCCAGGGGCACGTGGGTCGCCGCCAGCTTCAACCCCTCGGGCGACGCCGAGCGGCCGGCCGACCTGTCGAAGTACACCTACACCACCTTCTGGATCAAGGCCGCCCGCGCGGGCCGATGCGCGGTATCGATTCGGGCGGCCCGCGCGGTCGAGGGGGGCCGCACCAACATCAGCATCCCCATTCAGGTCACGACCCAGTGGCGCAAGGTGACCCTCAGCCCTGAGCTCCAGGAGCAGCTCAACACCATCGATGCCAACGAGACCTACTCCATCGGCCTCAGCGCCTATTCCCGCGAGGGGGAGGCCAACACCATCTGGCTCGACCAGGTCGTTTTTCACACGGGCGAGCTCCCGGGCGAGATGTGAGCCCAACGTTGGACACGTAGAGGTGAGATGGACGGCAGCCGACTGATGTCGCGCGATCGTGCAAGCAACGCGCTGGCGACGACGGTGCTGGCCCTCCTGTGCCTGGCGGCGTCGGGGTGCAAGTCGCTCCAGGTCTGGCGCGTCGAGGCCGACCGCGTGGCCGACGGCATCATCGAGCGTAGCCAGCGCGAGGCTATCAGGCGCACTGAACCGTTCACTATCGAGACGCCCGCCGACGCGCTGCGGCGCCGCCTTCTGCTCGCGCAGGGCCTTCGCGTCTCCGGGCCGGCGTCGCTGGGTACCGATAGGCTGGCGCCCGTGCCCCACTGGCCGGGCGACCGCGAGCCGCCGGAGGCTGGTGCGTCGGGCACGCCTATCGTCCAGGTCGGGCCTGAGGTGCAGATCACCCTCCTCCAAGCCCTCCAGATCGCCGCGCGGAACAACCGCGGGTACCAGACCGCCAAGGAAGCGGTCTTCATCGCGGCCCTGGGCCTGGATCTCGAGAGCCAGGAGTTTCGCAACACCTACACGGGCCTGCTCCACAGCACGGTGTCGCGCGACGAGAGCGGCCCGATGGCCGTCGGCGGGGTGACGGGATCCGGCGAGGCGTCGTGGTCCAAGCGCTTCCGCAGCGGCGCGGCCCTGACCGGGCGGCTCGGGATCGACCTGGTCAAGCTGTGCACCGGCGGACGCGATTCGGCGCTGGGCATCTTCTGCGACACCTCGGTCTCGGTGCCCCTGCTCCGAGGCGCGGGCAGGCACATCGTCACCGAGGAGCTGACCCAGGCCCAGCGCGAGGTCATCTACGCGCTCTATGCCCTGGAGCGTCAGAAGCGGACCCTCGCCGTGCAGGTGGCCACCGACTACCTGCGCGTGCTCCAGCAGCTCGACCAGATCAAGAACGCGACCGACAACCACGACCGACTGGTGCAGTCGGCCAAGCGGGCCGAGCGCCGGGGCCAGGCCGGCCGCGAGAAGAAGGCGCAGGTGGACGAGGCCCAACAGGACGTGCTCCGCGCCCGCGTGCGAGTCATCAACGCCCGCGACAGCTACCAGGGCCAGCTCGATGGCCTGAAGCTGACCCTCGGCCTGCCGACCGATGCGCGGATCGCGCTGGACCCCCGGGAGCTGAGCACCCTGGTCGCCCCGGCCGAGGCCGCGGCCGCCCAGGTGGAGCTCGACGCCGTCGAGACCTCGGACATGCGAGGCAAGCTCGAGCTGCCCGTCGACCAGGCCATCGAGCTGGCTCTGACCAAGCGCCTGGATCTCCGCGCGGTTCAGGGGCGAGTCGTCGACGCACAGCGCGGCGTGGTAGTGGCCGCCGACGGCCTGAAGGCCGACCTCACGCTGACCGCCACCGCCGCATTGGGCGGCAGAAGGGGCCTCGGCTCGACGACCAGCGCCTACCCGCGTCCAGACGAGGGTGTCTACTCCGCCACCGCCTCGTCTGACCTTCCGTGGGAGCGCACGGCTGAGCGCAACGCCTTTCGCACCGCATACATCACGCTGGAGCGGGCCGCTCGGTCGGTGCAGGAGCTCGAGGACAAGACCAAGCTCGCAATCCGCGGCGCGCTCCGCAAGCTCGCCCAGACGCGCAAGACCTTCATCATCGAGTCCAGGGCGGTCGAGCTGGCCCTGAGCCGCGTGACGGGCACCAAGAGGCTCTTCGAGGCCGAGCGAGTCGAGATCCAGGAGGTGCTCAAGGCCCAGGAATCGCTCGTGCAGGCGCAGGATGCGCTCACCGCGGCCCTGGTGAGCTACCGCATCGCCGAGCTTGAGCTCCAGCGCGACATGGGCGTGCTGGAGGTGGATGAGAAGGGACTGTGGCGTGAGTACGGCCCTCAGTAGACGCAACGGCGCGCCCAGGTCACCCGCCCGCCGCCGCAGGCGCAGGACGGGACGAAGCCTGATGGTCGCCGCGTTCTGCCTGCTGGTGGTCGGGGTGTGCGCATGGGGCGTGCTGGCGCCCGAGGACCGAGGCGGCTGGGCCAGGGGCCTCTGGGGGGAGGAAGCGGAGTTCGATGCCAGCAAATGGCACGAGGTGAGGCGCGG
>JADHXT010000080.1 GCA_016782825.1 Candidatus Brocadiia bacterium
CGGCGCGGCGAGGCCGAAGAAGCGGCCCTTCTGCAAGCGTTCGCGCTGGAGGCTGGGCCACTGCCAGATGGGGTCGGCGCTCGCGGCCACCGACGCCAGCCGGATGGCGGCCGCGGCAACTGGCCGAAGGGGAATCCGTGCGGTGAGCTTCAAGGGCTACTCCGGTCTAGTAGCGCATGGCAGCGAGCGCGCGGCGGGCCTCGTCGACAAAGGGCTCGTCGGGTGCCAGGCGGATGGCGTTCGTGAGCGCGCGGGTGGCGTCGCGTGGGTTGCCCATGCGCGCGTATGTCATGCCGAGATGGAAATGGACGATGGCGCGATAGGGGGCGAGGCGTGCGGCCTTGGAGAGCATCTCCACAGCCTTGCTGTCCTCGCCCAGGCGGTAGTGGAGCCAGCCGGCCGTGTCGGCCACCGCGGGGTCGTTGGGGGCCGTGGCCACGGCGGCGCCGATGGCCGCGCGGGCCTGCGTGGCTTCGCCGCCCGTCAACTCCCTGTCGCGCCAGTCGGCGATGGACCACGCCAGGTTGTTGCTCACGGCCGTGCTCTGAGGGCGGTCTCTGAAGAGCTGCTTCCAGAGGTCGAGGGCTTTGGCCTTGTGGCCGAGAGCTGCGGACAGCAGGGCAAGCTTCATGCGTGGGTCGTCGAGGAGCGCCAACTGGCGTGCGGCGCGTTCGTACTGCTTCAGTGCCGCAGCGGTGTCGTTCTCGAGGAGCAGCAGGTCGGCCAGCACGAGGCCGACGTAGGGCGAGGCGCCCTCCTGGTTGGCATACTGGGTGCAGAGCTGCAGGGCCTTCTGCGTTTCTCCTGCTCGGTGCCAGAGCACGGGCACGAGCACCTGAGGGATGACGGCATCGGGAGCGATGGCGAAAATCTCCTCGACGGTCTCGGCGGCCATGCGGTGCCAGCCGGCATCGTCGTATGTGTAGGCTTCGAGCAGGAGACGACCGATGCGGATGGCATCGGCGGGTTGGCTGTCGTGCAGGCGCTTGAGGTCGGCCCAGCCTTGGTGCATGACGGGGGCGAGAGCGGTCTGTCGGCAGGCCGGGCTCTCGTGAACCTTGCCGCCGTTCGCCATCTCGATGAGGGAGAGCACGTAGCCGGCGTCGCCGTCCATGCGGTCGCGGTCGCTTGGCCCCCGGGCCATGGCGATGGCGTCGGTGCCGCGATCGGCAAAGAGAAGCGCGATGGCCAGATCGAGTTCCAGGCGTTGGCGCTGCCTGGGGAACTGCTTGAGCGCCTCGGTCGCGATCGCCACGGCGCGGGTGTACTGCTTGCGCTGGATGGCCACGGGCAAGCGCTGGTGCGTGAGGAAGTTGCGCGGGTCGCGGGCCACAATGTCTTCGAGCACTTCGTCGAGCGCGATCCAGTCTCTCTTGCGGCGCAGCGCCCGGGCCACGAGGGCCAGCGCCGCCGTGTTGCCGCGCGTCGCCTCCCGGCCGCGTTGCGCCACGTCGAGTGCCTGGCCCGCGCCGCCGGGGATGGAGAGGTAGTAGTCCACGAGGGCCACGCTCGCGGCGAGGCGGGTCGGGTCGGTCTTGAGTTCGTCCTGGAGGGCTGCCAGGCCCTCGGCCACTTTTCCCGACGCCAGGTGGAACTGTGCTCGGGCGCAGCGGAGCTCGGGGGAGTCGGGCAGCGCGCGCTCGGCGCGCCAGAAGACGTCCTCGACCGCGGCGTTCTGGCCCAGCTTCTGGTGCATGGTGGCCCATTGGAGGTAGGCGCTCAGGCTGAGGCGGGTGTGGCGCGCGGTCTCGGCGAAGCGGGCAGCGGCCTCTTCGTAACGGCCCTGGGCGGCGAGCACCCGTGCCACGAGGTGTGCGGAGTCCACGTCGGCGCGGTCGAGCTGCAGTGCATAGTTCGCCAGCTCGAAGGCGAGGTCGGTCTCGCCGCGTTCGAGGTGGAACTGGGCGAGCTGGCGTGCCGGGCCCCTCTCCGTCGGCCGCAGGCGGAAGAGCTCTCGGAGCGCGGTCAGTGCCTCGTGGTCGAGGCCGTGCTCCAGGCAGAAGCGGATGAGCCTCTGACGCGCCTCGGGCACGTCGGGCAGAGCCGCAATGCCCCTGCGGTATTGCTGGATGGCCAAGTCGAACTGCCCCTCGTCGGCGAGCATGCGAGCGATCTCGTCGTGGGTGTCCAGCGAGCGGGGGTCGAGCTGGGCGGCCTTGAGGAACGACGTGCGGGCCAGTGTCCTGTCGCCCGAGCGCAACTGGGCGACGCCGAGCCAGTGCTGCGCGAAGCCATCTTCGGACGCAGCCAAGGCCACGCGGCGCAGGTCGAGCACGGCTTCGTCGTAGCGCCCGAGCTTGACCAGTGCGTAGCCGCGCACGCGGTGGGCAGCGAGGTTGGCCATATCGCCGCGCTCGTAGTGGCGGGTCACCTTGCTGGCTTCCGCCAGCGCCTGCTTGTAGTTCTCGGTGGCCAGGTAGGCCCGTGCGAGTTCCACCCTCACGGTAAGATTGCCGGGCTGCCTCTCCAGAAAGCGGGTGAGGAGACTCACCGACTCCCCATGGCGGCCGAGCGCCGCCGCCAGGCGCGACGCATAGAGGAAGAGGCCCGAGTCGTCGGCATTCAGACGGTGGATGGCGTAGCGGCAATGGTCGAGCGCCTCGGCAATCTTGCCGGCGATCTTGGCGAGGTGGGCGAGGCGCAGGCGCAGGTCCTTGCGCTCGGGGGCCAGCTCCACCGCGCGCGCGCCGTGGCGCAGCGCGTCGTCGTGCTTGCCGAGGAGTGCGGAGACCTCGGCAACCAGGCTATGGGCGCCGATGCTCTTCGCATTGCGTTCGAGCGCGCGGCGAGAGAAGGCGAGCACGGCGTTCAGCCGCGAACGCTGCTCGTCATCGATGTCGATCTTGACGCCCAAGGCAAGCTTGCGGAACAGGTCGTGGCCGCCGGCAACGGTCATGTCCACCTCGGCCACAAGGAGGATGGCCTTTTCCGAGCCGCCGGCCTCGACGGCGCGCTCGGCCCATTTGCCCGCTTCGGGCAGGCGGCGCCTGGCCAGGTGGCAGCGAGCGAGGCCGAGGAACAACTCGGGGTCATTCGGCTCCTGCTCCAGGGCCAGCTCGTAGTAGCGGATGGCCTCGTCGTACTCGCGCATGTGGAAGCGGATGCTCGCCTTTTCGCGCGGCGCCTTCATGAGCCAGCGCACCCGCCAAGTGCGGATGGCGAGGAAGGCCGCGGCGCCGGTGATGGCGACGGCAAGCACGATGAGGATAATCCACGGGGCCTTGGACTGGCCGGCGCGCGGGCTGTGTCGGCTGAGGTGCGTCATCGCAAGTGGTGCCCTATCAGGATCCCAGTGAGAGCGTGGCAGCCGTAGGACGGTGCCGTGCCCACTGTGGGAATTATACGCGCCGGATCGATCCGTTGCCAGCGAGCCGTCGTGGGTGGAGGCGTGGCGCGCCTACTCGCGCCGGCGCCGGACCGCCTCCTGTATCAGCGCCGCCGACTGGGGAAACGCCGATTGGGCCGCCGCGAGGTATGCTCGCGCCTGCCCATACTGCTGCGTGGCAAACGCCACGTAGCCGAGCACAAACTGCGCCGCCCCGTCGCCCGGGTGAGCCGCCACGTGGCGGCTGAGCCGCAGCACGTGGGCGTCGAACACGGCGCGGCGAGCGTACAGGTGTGCCAGGTTGTACCGTCCACGCGCGAGCGCGGGCGCCAGGGCGAGGGCACGGTGCAGATGCACGGCCGCCTGCTCGTAGTCGCCACAGGCCAGCAGGCCGTGGCCGAGGGCGATGGCCGCCAGCGGGTCCGAGGGCGCGCGGTCGGCAGCCCGGCGGTAGGCGGCCACCGCACGGGGGAAGTGCTCGCGAGCGAACCACCGGTCGCCTTCGTCCACGAGGTCAGCAGGCAGCGCGCGCGTGGCGATGGGAGGAGGAGGCTGCGCCCGTGCAGTCGCTGCACCGCTCGCGGGCCAGGCCGAGGCGCCGTGCAGCACGGCGGTGCCGCCCACGATAGTGCCCCCCACGAGGGTGCCGAGCGCGGGTGGACACACGCGGTGGACGACACACGGTGGGTGGCTGCCCGCCGCGGGGTGCTGGCGCGGCCAGATGCCGGGGTGGCGCCCTCCGCGTGTCGAGCCGCGAGCGATGCCGCCCGAACCGAAGCACACCGAAAGGTGGCCGTGCGGCGTGCGGCGGCTGTACCACAGCGCCCGCCCACCGCCGCTGCCTCGGCTGCACGCCCCGCCACGGAAGGAGGCGCGGAAGCTGGAGCGGGCCATCGCCGTCAAGGGGAGCAGCGCCAGGATGACCATCGCGCGGCCACGCATAGTTCACCTCGCCACCGTGCGGCTGCCTCACGTGCCCTACGCTGGCTTGGCTTCGCCAGTCGTGGCCTCCGCGGCCGCAGCGGCCTCTTCCTCGCCGGCCTTGGCGGCCTTCTTCTGCTTGGCCCCTGCCTTGACGCGACGCACGCGCACCTTGGCCAGGCCAAACACCGAGTCCTCCTCGGCCAGGCGGCCCTGGTCGACGAGCTCGCGCACGCGCTCGGCGCGGGTAAGGACGTTGCGGTGACGTATGAGGGTCGATTTTGTGACCAAGCTCTTGTGGATGGACATCACAGGTCTCCTTCGTTCGCTGCGTGTTGGGGATGAACGAGTGGTCTGCCTTTCGGGCGCGGCGTGCGGGCAACAATGGCATCGTCCCGCCGAACGCCCAAGTGCTGCGCCGTGTGCTCGCACTTGGCGCGGAAGATGTGGTACACGTCGCGTTCGGGTTCGTCGAGCGTTGCGTAGTTGGCCTGCCCCCTGGCGATCACCACATCGGCGTCTGCGAAAAGCGCTCGAAACTCCGCCGAGCACAGGCTGAGCGGGATGCCGAGCGCATCCACTCCCGGGTCGACGATCCGCGCCAGGCGCTCGAGGCCCACGTCGGCCACGTCGTCGCGGGTTACCTGGTTGATGATAGGCGACTGGCGCACCACGCAGGTGATCTCGGGCACGCCGAGCTGCTCGAGCACCAGCTTGTCACACACCACCTCGCCTGCATTGCTCAGGATGTAAATGGCCGTGCGGGCCTCGGCGAGAGCGCTGCGAAGGGCATCGTAGTCGTTGATGGCCATCTCCAGCGCCGTGGCGTCGCAGGAGAGCTCCTGCTCCACCTGCTGCTCCGACACGGCGCCGAGATCGATCCGGTTGGCGGCCAGGGCGTACCGAATGGCAGCCTCGAGCGGGTCGGGCGCGGCGAGCAACTTCTGGCGGAGCTCGTGCTCGATCGCCAGGAGCTTGCGCGTCGAGCGTTGCTTCTCATCCGCGTAGGGGTCGGTGACACCAAGGTAGCGGGTGGTGAAGTGGAGGCAGTCGTAGGAGACTTCGGCGGGGGAGCGGTCGAAGTTCAGTGTGGGCAGATACTCCATGACGGCAAACAGGAGCTTGCGGTGCAGCCAAGTGTCGTCCGTCACACGGCGCGCGGCACCGAGCGCTTGTGTCAGCATGCAGGGGATGCAGTCGCTACTGGCTTCCACGCCCGGTGACCTTTCGGGGATGCGCCCTCAGGGCGAGTAGAACTCGGCGCTGGAGTATTCGCGGCTTCCGCGCCGCGACTTGAGGCCACGCACGGCCTTCTTCGCCGCGTCGCGTTGCTCTCGGCTCATGGCAGCGAACCCGTTGGCACACACACGGTGCCGGCCCTGGCGGTCGGTGTACGCGTAGGCCCGCAAGCCCAGCGCCCTGAAGGGCGCATAGCCGTTCAAGTATTCCACCTCTTGCTTCACGCTCGCCAGGAGCTCCGGCCGCTTGCCGGAGCTGAGCAGCGTGAACACTTTGCCATCCACCAGCTCGGGCTCGCCCGGCGGCGGCGGGGCTTTTGCCGGCGTGGCCTTGGCGCCCTTCTGGGCCGCCGGCTTGTGCAGGAGCGCTTCGCGCGCACGCCAGCCGCGCTGCCACGCCACCATGTAGGCACACAGCAGTGCGAGAAGCACCACCGAGGAACCGATGAGCAGCGCCGAGCGACTCAGCACGACGGGGGCACCCCCGAACCACGAGGGCTCCGGCGTGGCCGCCTCGTCGGCAGCACCCGACGAATCGAGTGCCTCTTGCGACTCGGCCTCGTCGGCTCTGGCCTTGTTCTGTACTTCGCGGAAGACTTCGAAGAACTCTTCCGGGCTCCGTCCTCCAGGCACGCACAAGCTCCCAAATGGGTGGGAACACGCGGTCTCGACTGCCTGGGTAAGGTATCACAAATGCCTTCAGAAGTCAAAGCCCGGGCGCCACATGGAGACGGATGGATGGGTGGATGATTGGAGGATTGGGTGGATCACCAAGCGGGATAGTGATGGCCTCTTGTCTGTCCCATCCATCCACCCATCCATTCCTCCAGCCCTCTATTCCCCCATTCATCCCCTGTGTCTGAGGCGGGAGCGCACGGAAAATGGCTGCGTATCAGGACACCCCAAGACCTGGGGCCATACTCCGGTGCGTGAATTGGGTTTGATTTCTGCGGCGGAGGCGCTATAATGCAAGGGTGTTGGGGAATGGTGCAATTGGTAGCACGCCTGACTCTGGATCAGGAAGTTGGGGGTTCGAGTCCTCCTTCCCCAGCCAACCGAAAGGCGACTGGCAGCCTTCGCCTGGGCGCCCCCTTCGTCTAGTGGCCTAGGACACCGGATTCTCAGTCCGGTAGCAGGGGTTCGACTCCCCTAGGGGGTACCATCTTGCTCGGTTACGGACGGCTGCGGCCGTCCGTTGCGCGCCCTTAGCTCAATTGGACAGAGCGTCGGTCTACGGAACCGAAGGTTGGGGGTTCGACTCCTCCAGGGCGCGCCAGAAAGGCTGATGCGGCGCGGCATCCCGTCCGCGCGAGGGAACGAGGACGGCTCCAAGGCCTGTGCCGCCGCGGCGGTCTGTGCTCCTTGGCGTCGCCTGTTTTTTATCGGACCCCGCGCAGCCTGACCGATTCGAAGGAGACGGGCCATCGGGGGCAGTGCTCTCCTGGAGCCGACGGCCGACGAGGGTTGGATGCGTGTCGCCCTGGCCGAAGCCGTGGCGGCTCTCGAGCACGACGACGTGCCTGTGGGCGCGGTGGCCGTCCTTGATGGCCGTGTGGTGGGTCGGGCGCACAACCAGCGCGAGTTGCTGGGCGACCCGACGGCACACGCCGAGATGCTCGCCCTCACCCAGGCTTCGGCGGCCCTAGGCCACTGGCGCCTGGAGGGGGTGGCGGTGTACGTCACCCTGGAGCCTTGTGCCATGTGCGCGGGCGCCATGGTGCTGGCGCGGATCGAGCGGCTGGTGTATGGTGCCACCGACCCGAAGGCCGGTGCGGTGGCTTCGCTCTACCGGCTGCTTGCGGACGAACGCCTCAACCACCGGGTCCCGTCGGTGGGCGGTGTGCTCGCCGAGGAATGTGGCGAGCTGCTGCGGGGCTTCTTCCGCGCTCGACGGGCGCCCCGCGAGAAATGACTGCACGCACGGAGAGGTGCCGGAGCGGCCGAACGGGGCGGTCTC
Source organism: Candidatus Brocadiia bacterium (assembly GCA_016782825.1). Lineage (GTDB taxonomy): Bacteria > Planctomycetota > PUPC01 > DSUN01 > DSUN01 > BS750m-G60. Next base: position 7,442 of record JADHXT010000080.1, read on the forward strand.
GAAAACCGCTGTCGGGGTACTCCCTCGACCGGGGGTTCGAATCCCCCCCTCTCCGCCACAGGCCTGGAGGCCGACCGAATCGGAGAGGTGTCCGAGTGGCTTAAGGAGCACGCTTGGAAAGCGTGTGGCCTCCCAAAAGGGGGCTCGGGGGTTCGAATCCCCCCCTCTCCGCCAGCTCCGCTCGCGGCATGGCCCCGAGCACGTTGCCCGAACACGAAACGTTGGGAGCCGTTTTCCCTCATGACACGTTCACTGAGCCTCGCGTTTCTCGTCGTCTCCGCCACCGTGGCGGCCGGCGGCATGCCCTTCACCTTCCCAGGCGCCCCGACGCGCAGCCGGAAGCCCAACCCAGCCGTGGTGGCTCTGCGCGACTACGCGGCCACGCTGCACACCAACCTGGGCAACCTCCAGGTGCGCTTCTACCCCGACGAGGCCCCGAATGCGGTGCGGAACTTCATCCAACTGGCCCAGCGCGGCTATTACGACGGCTCGCGCTTCTGCACTGTGTTCCCGGGCAAGATGGTCCTGGCCGGCGACCCGACCGGCACCGGCGCCGGGGACAACGGCAAGACGCTCGCCTTCGAGCGCTCGTCCACACCCAACTTGGCCGGCTCGCTGGCCATGGACCGCACCGCAGCCCAGGATGCCAAGACAAACTCCGGCAGCCGATTCATGATCTCCCTCACGGATCAGCGCCATCTCGACGGCGACTACACGGTGTTTGGCGCCATCACCGATGGGCTTGACGTGGCCCGGCGCATCGGCGCCACACGCGCGCAGCCCAATCAAGGCCGCCCCACGCCCATCGAAGAGATGGTCATCGAGCGCGTGACGGTGACCAAGCCCCTGCCGCCCAAGCCGGAAAAGTCAGGAGACTAGCCGCACAAATCTGGCCGTGCACGACGGGGAGCCAGCGGTGCCCTGTAACCCGGAACCCGCTATACCGGGGTCGAGCTCTTCTGAGGCTTTCGACCTTTTGTGGTACGGCGTGGCAAGTAGCGTTGAAGGCTGGGTCCTATGCAATGGGAAGGTGTGAACCAGGTCAGACCTTGACCGGAGCAGCCTTAAGCACTCGATCCCATGTGCCGTAGGGTCGCCTGGCCGGAGCCAACTGCTACGTTTGGCCACTTGAGGCGAAGTCGACGAAGAGCACGCACGGCCTTACTCTTCCCCCCGTCGCTTGCGACGGACACTGCGAGGCATCCCGCCGTGGACTACTTGGCCATTGCCCGCAAATACCGCCCACAGACCTTCGAAGAGGTGGTGGGCCAGGAAGGCGTCGCCACGACGCTGCGCAACGCCCTCGAAAGCGGGCGAGTCGCCCACGCCTATCTGTTCTGCGGCCCGCGAGGCGTGGGCAAGACCACTACCGCACGCATCCTGGCCAAGGCGCTCAACTGCGCCGACGGCCCCACCCCGACGCCCTGCAACCAGTGCGAGTCGTGCCGCGGCATCATGGGCGGCGACGACATCGATGTGATCGAGATCGACGCGGCATCGAACACCGGCGTGGACGATATCCGCTCGCTGCGCGACAATGTGCGGTTCGCCCCCGCGCGGTCGCGGTTCAAAGTCTACATCGTCGACGAAGTGCACATGCTCAGCCGCTCCGCCTTCAACGCCTTCCTCAAGACGTTGGAGGAGCCGCCGGCACACGTGAAGTTCGTCTTCTGCACCACCGAGCCGCACCGCCTGCCCGACACCATCCACTCGCGCTGCCAGCGCTTCGACTTCCGCCGCATCTCCACAACCGACATCGTGACGCGCCTCGGGCAAATTTGCGCCAAGGAAGGGCGCGCCGCCGACGCCGGCGCGCTGGCCCTCATCGCGCGCAGCTCCAAAGGCGGCATGCGCGACTCCGAGACGCTGCTCGACCAGCTCACCTCCTACTGCGGCGACGCCATCACCGTGGCCGAGGTCGAGCAGGCCCTCGGCGCCCTGCCCCGCCCGCGCATCTTCCAGCTCATCGGCCACCTGGCGGCCCACGAGGTGGACAAGGCACTCCAGCTCGTGCACGACGCCCTCCAGGACGGCAAGGACATCGAAAACCTGCTCACCCAGGTGCTCGACCACGTGCGGTCGCTCCTGGTCCTGTCCGTGTGCGGCAGCCAGCGCGCCCTGCTGGACGAGACGCCGGAAGACTTGGCCGAGCTGGTCAAGCAAGGGCAGAGCTTCACCACCGACTCGCTCCTCTACATCAGCCAGGTGTTGTGGGACACCCTGCGCAAGGTGAAGGAGGGCGCGCACAGCCGCGTGCCCCTCGAGCTGGCCATCATCAAGCTGGCGCGGTCGAGCGACCTTCAGCCCCTGGCGGCCGTCCTCGAACGCCTCCAGGCCCTCGAGGCCAGGCTGGCCACAAACACCCCTGCGCCACCGGGGGCGCCGCCCCGCGGCGCGCGGCCCGCTCCACGAGCCGCCGCCCCCACAGCCGAAAAGCCCACGCCGCCCCCGAGCGGCGAAAAAAAAAAGGCCGCAGCGCCCACCAAGCGGCCACGCCTAGCCAAACGAGAAGGCGAACCCCCGGCCAGTGAGCACCCGGCGGTGGACTACGAAGCCATGGCGGCTGCACGAGCCGAGCTCGAAAAGGCGGCCAAAGACAACCCCGTGGTGAGCGAAGCACTGCGCATCCTCGAAGGCCAACTGATCAAACTGGAGAAATAGCATGCCCCGTGGTGGCGGCCTTGGCAACATGAACGAACTGCTCCGGCAGGCACAGAAGATGCAGAGCCAGATGGCCCACGTGCAGGACGCCCTGAAAGACCGCATCGTCGAAGGCACGGCCGGCGGCGGCATGGTGAAGGTGCTGGTGAACGGCAAGCAGGACATCGTGGCGGTGAAGATCGACCCCGAGGTGATCGACCCCGACGATGCCGCCATGCTCGAAGACTTGGTGCTCGCCGCCACGCGGCAGGGCCTCCAGAAAGCCAAGGAGCTTGCCCAGGCCGAGATGAGCAAGGCCACCGGGGGCCTCAGCCTGCCCGGGATGTTCTAGCCTCGCCCACGCCCACAGCCGGAGTCCGCATGCCCGCAGTGTACACCGAATCGCTGAATCGTCTGATGGAGGAGCTGGGCAAGCTCCCCGGCATCGGCGCGCGCTCGGCGGAACGTCTGGCGCTTCACCTGCTGCGGGCCTCGAACGACGAGGCCATGGCCCTGGCCCGAGCGATCCGCGACGTGAAGCGCAACACGCGCCATTGCTCCGTGTGCTGCAACATCACTGAGGCCGACCCGTGCCCCATCTGCTCCGACCCGCGGCGCGACGCCAGCGTGCTGTGCGTGGTCGAGCAGCCGCGCGACCTCATGGCCATCGAGAAGACGGGGGCCTACCGCGGGATGTACCACGTGTTGATGGGGCGCATCTCGCCGCTGGAAAACGTGCATCCCGAGGACATCAACGTGGATTCCCTGCTGGAGCGCTGCCGCGGCGGCACGGTGAAAGAGGTGATCCTCTACACCAACCCCGACCTCGAGGGCGATGTGACCGCGCAGCACGTGGGCAAGCTGCTCGCCGCGCTCGGCGTCCGCGTCACCCTGCCCGCTCGAGGCATCCCGACGGGCAGCCACATCGAGTATGCGAGTGAGACGATCCTCCGCGATGCGCTCGAAGGCCGCAGGGCCATCGCGGCCGAGGAGTAGCGTGCGATGCGTATGAGAATGGATGTGTTCCTGCAACAGCGCCCCGAGCTTCGCATGAAGCTGGCGCCGCAGATCATCCAGTCCATCGAAATCCTCCAGCTTCCCACACTGGAACTCCAGCAGCGCCTCAAGGCCGAGCTGCTCGAGAACCCGGTCATCGAGATGTCCGTGCCCATGCTCGAGGAAGT
>JADHXT010000081.1 GCA_016782825.1 Candidatus Brocadiia bacterium
CGCTCAGCGAGGGCGAGCGCCGGCGGCTGCGGCGCGCCGAGCGCATCGCGTGGCTGTGGCCGTGGCAGTGGGTGAAGGCAGCGGGCCGGTGGCTCCGCAAGGGCCGCCGGCAGCGCGACCTGCCTCCCGAGAGCTGAATGCTCCCCAAGCGTCTACGCCCCCAGGGGTTCTCGTAGGCGGGCCGGCGCTTGAACCTCGACATGGGAACTGCTACAATAATAATGAAGTGGTAAGACGGTTCCGATTAGGGATTCGATGATGGTGGCTTCTCGGCGACTGCTGGTCCACACCATTCTCCTTGCGTACGTGTTGCTCTCGCTCGGGCACGTCGAGGACCTTGTGCTCTGCATCGCGGGCGATGGGCAGGTGGTCATCAAGTTTGCTTCGGCGGCTTGCTGCGAGGACACCTCGACGGATGCGTCCTCGAACGCGAGCCGTGTCCCAGAGCCGAACATGCCCGCGGGCTCTTGCGCGGCGTGCGTGGACATCCCGCTTCCTGCCTCCCGAGCGGACGCCCACACAGCGCGTCGTGTGACCGAGAGGGGACCCCTCTCGCACGTCTGCATGGCCGCGTGCGCGGAGACGCGCTCCGCAATCCTCCCCCTTTCCCCGCTGCCCGCATCCTGCCCTCCCGAGTCGCTGCCTTCTCTGGCGGCTCTGCACACCGTTGTGCTTCTCCTGTAGATCCCTCCAAGCGAGCCTTTCTGACAGCCGCTTCGCCACGAGGCGCGCTGACGGTCCGGCTGCGTGCCGCCCATGACGGCGCGCAACTCAGTTTCGCTTCGGAGAGAGCCTGTGAATCGAGAAGCCTGCCACCACGTTCATCCGCTCCTTGTGCTTGTGACCGCGCTCGCGGGGTGCATGCGGCCTGCCGCGTTGCCAGACGGACCGGCCCCCCGCCCGTTGGGCGCGGAGCTGCACTCCACCGTGCCCGAGCGCCGGGCCGCCACGGATCCCAGGCGCACTCAGCCCGGGGAGCCCAGGGGCGAGGTCACCTTGCGTCAGGCGCTCACCGCCGCGCTCTTGGGCAACCCCAATCTGTCGGCGGCGTCGTGGGACATCCGTGCCGCCGAGGCGCGAGCGCTCCAGGCCGGCCTGCTGCCGAACCCCGAGCTCGAGGCCGAGGCCGAAGAGATGGCGGGGGGAGGCGAGCGCAGCGGCGTGGATGCTGCCGAGGTGAGTCTCGTGCTCAGCCAGCCCATCGAGTTGGGCGGCAAGCGCGCCAAGCGGGTCCGCACGGCTCGCCTCGAAGGCCAACTCGTCGGCTGGGACTACAAGGCCGAGCGCCGCGGCGTGCTCGCCGCCACGGCGAAGGCGTTCGTGGGCCTGCTGGCGGCTCAGGAGCGGGTGCGGCTGACCGGAGAACTGGTGCGCCTGTCCGAGCACACCTACCAGAACGTGACCGAGAAGGTGCGCGCGGGCAAGGTGTCGAAAGTGGAGGGCGACAAGGCGCAAGTGGAACTCGCCATGAGCCGCATCGAGCTGGTTCGGGCGCAACACGAGCTGACCTCTCGCCGCGCGGAACTGGCCGCCACGTGGGGCAGTCGCTCGGCGACGTTCGACCGGGTGATGGGCCAGCTTGACGGGGCGGTTCACGTGCCCCCCTTTGAGCAACTGATTCCGCTGCTGACCTCCCATCCCCGCGCAGCCCGATGGCCGGCCGAGGTGGAACATCGCGAGGCGAAGCTCGCCCAGGAGAGGGCCGCACGCGTGCAGGACATCACGCTGAGCGCCGGCGTGCAGCACTTCAACGAAGACGATGGGCACGCGTTCATCGTCGGCATCGGCGTTCCCCTCCCCCTGTTCGACAGGAACCAGGGAGGCATCCGCGAAGCCGAGACCGAGCTGGCCAAGGCTCACGACGAGCGCCGCGCCGCACAAGTGGAGCTCCGCTCGGAATTGGTCGAGGCCTACGAGCGTCTCACCACGGCTCACGCCGAAGCCACGGCTCTGAAGCAAGAGGTGCTCCCGGCCGCCCAGGCGGCGTTCGATGCGGCGGGCGAAGGCTATCGCCAGGGCAAGTTTGGCTACCTGGATGTCCTCGACGCACAACGAACGCTCTTCGAGGCGCGCCAGAAGCTCATCGACGCTTTGGCCGCTTACCACGAGGCGTCCGCCGATGTGGAGGGCCTCATCGGCCAGAGCCTGGAATCCGCGACCTCGCCAGTCAAACAGGAGACCAACCAATGAGAAGACTATGGAACGCCCTCAACCATGCGGGCATGGCCCTCTTTGTGTTCCTCGTCATCGTGGGCGTGTTCCTGTGGTCCACAGGCAGCCTGCGCCTGGACCCGTCCGCTGCGACGGACCCATCCGCGCACTTCGAAGGCGATGGCCACGGCCACGAAGCAGCCGGCCACGAAGCACCCGGCACCGAAGCAGACGACCACGGTGAAGAGCACGAAGGCGCCGAAGCCACGGGCCATGAGGGACACGATCACCCGAAGGACTGGTGCGACGAGCATAGTGTGCCGGAATCGGCCTGCACGAAGTGCGATGCGTCCCTGGTGCCGCAGTTCCAGGCCAAGGGCGACTGGTGTGCCGAGCACACCCTGCCCGAGTCGCAGTGCGAGCAGTGCAATCCCGGCTGCCGCGCCAAGCTGGCCGCCTCCCGTGGCGTGCCGCAGGACAACTTGGCAGCCCTGGAGAAACGGCTGTGCGAGCACAAGAAGCCCATCCTGACCTGTGACGACTGCCGCTACCAGGTGGGTGCCGTGAAGGTGGAACCCGATGTGGCCAAGCGCCTGCTCAAGACGGGAACCGTCGAACAACAGCACCCCGTCAAGATGCTCCGGCTCACCGGCGAGGTGCAACTCGACAAGACTCGCGTGGTGGAGGTGACGCCGACGGCGTCGGGGCGCATCATCGACGTCAAGGTGTTCCTCGGCCAGTCCGTGAAGACCAACGACACGCTGACCACCGTGCACTCCGGCGACTTTGGGGAGGCCAAGGCGGCCTATCTGACGGCCTACACGGAGTGTGAAATCACCCGCAGAGAGCAGGAGCGGCACGCGGCCGTCACCGATGCCCTGGACAAGCTGCTCAAGCACATGGCAAAGGTCAAAGACCACGACAAGGACAAGGACGTCCTGAATCCCGACCTGCCGAAGGAACTGGTCGGAGAGTGGAAGTCGAAGCTCCTCGGTGCGGCAGCCAAGCTGCGACTGGCCGAAGTGAACCACAGCAGGGAGAAGGGGCTCTGGGAGAAGGGCGTGTCCAGCAAGGCCGAGTACGATACCGCTCGCCAGGAGTGGGAATCGACCCAGGCCGAGTACATGGCCTTGGTGGAGGCAGTGCAACTGAACCTGAGCCTGGAGAAGCTGCGGGCGGACAATGCCGTGCGCAAGGCCGAGGCCGCGCTCCATGCGGCCGAGCAGTACCTCCGCATCTACGGTTTGACTCAGGACGACCTGAAAAACCTTCATGACCGCAAAGGTAACGGCGACTTCGCGCACCTGGTGGTCAAGGCCCCCCGGGCGGGAACGGTCATCGCTCAGAATGCCTCGCAGGGAAGATTCGTCGAAACGGCGGACAGCCTCTACACCATCGCCGACCTGAGCCATCTGTGGGTGTGGTGCGACGCCTACGAACGCGACCTGGCGGCCCTCCACGCGCTCCTGGCCGAGAAGAAGTCCGTGGCCGCCAAGGTCACGGTCGCCGCCTTCCCCGGCACCACCTTCCCCGGGACCATCGACCTCGTAGGCAGTACGCTGGACGAGCACACCCGCACCGTGAAGGTCCGCGTGCAGGTCCAAAACCCCAAGGGCATGTTGAAGCCGGGCATGTTCGCCACGGTCGAAGTGGCGATCGCGTCGCGGAAGAAAGTCGCCCTGGTCCCACGCGAGGCCGTGCTGAGCGATGAGGACAAGCGGTTCGTTTTCGAGAAATGGAAGGACGACCTGTGGGTGCGGCGCGACGTGGTAGTGGGCGACGGCAGCGAACAGAACGTGGAGATTCTGGCCGGCCTGCGCGCCGGGGTGACCATCGCCACGGGCGGCGGGTTCATGCTGAAAAGCGACGTGCTGCGCAACAAGATGGGCGCCGGGTGAGCAGACTAGCTCGCCAGGGGCGGTCGCCCCTGAACCCTACGCTGACTGCTTTTCCCTCGCTCGGTTCGCACAGTGCATGGAGAGTCTCGACGCATGCTTGATCAAACCGTACGTTTCGTGCTCAGGCAACGGCTCCTGGTGCTGCTTGGCGGCGTGCTTCTGCTCGGCGCCGGCGTGACGGCCTGGAATGCGCTGCCCATCGACGCCTTTCCCGACGTAACCAACGTGCAGGTGATGGTGCTCACCAACGCGCCGGGCCTCGCCCCGGGCGAGGTCGAGCGCCAGATCAGCTTCCCCATCGAGGTGGAAATGGGGGGCCTGCCCGACGTGAAGCTCGTGCGGTCGCTCTCGAAGAGCGGCCTGTCCCAGGTCGTCATCATCTTCGAAGACCACGTGGACACCTACTTCGCCCGCGAGCTGGTGTTCCAGCGCCTGGCCGCGGCAAAGGAGTCGCTGCCGGAAGGCGTCGAGCCCGAGCTCGGCCCCATCTCCACCGGCCTCGGGGAGATCTATCAGTACGTGCTCGAGGCCGGCCACTACTGCCCGACCCATCCGCGCGAATGGGCGCGCGACGCGGGCCAATGCACCCAGTGTGGCACCACGCTTCAGAAGGCGACTCACGGCCTGATGGAACTCCGTACGCTCCAGGACTGGCTCATCAGCCCCCAGCTCCGCACGCTGCCGGGCATCAACGAGGTGAACAGCTTCGGCGGCTTTGTCAAGCAGTACCACGTCATCCCGGACCCCCAGTTGCTGCTGAAGTACCACGTGTCGCTCCGCGACATCATCGAGGCGGTGGAGGCCAACAACGCGAACGCCGGCGGCAGCTACATCGTCAAGGACTGGGAGCAGATGAACATCGTCTCGAAGGGCCTTGTGGCCGGCATCGAGGACATCCAGCGCATCGTGCTCCACGCCGAGGACGGCACGCCCGTCTACCTGCGCGACGTGGCCGACGTACGCCTCGGGCACCAGACGCGCAACGGCGCGGTCACCAAGGACGGCCAGGGGGAAGTCGTCATCGGGATGACGATCATGCTCCGGGGCTCGAACTCCAAGCATGTGGTCGACGGGGTCCTCTCCGCCATCCCCGAGGTGCAGAAATCCCTCCCGCCCGGCGTGCAGATCATGCCGTTCTACGACCGCACGGATCTCATCCAGGCCTGCATCCGCACGGTGTCCACCGCGCTTGCCCAGGGCGGGCTGCTTGTCATCGGTGTGCTCTTCCTTATGTTGTGGGACCTGCGCGCGGCCCTCACCGTGGCGCTTGCCCTTCCGCTCACGGCGGCCGTGGCCTTCCTGCTGATGGGCTGGCAGGGCGTGACGGCCAACCTGATGAGCTTGGGCGGGCTGGTCATCGCCATCGGCATGGTGGTGGATGGCTCCATCGTCGTGATCGAGAACATGTCGCGGCACATGAACGAGCGGGGCGACAGCGATCTGTCCCGCACCGAGATTGCCTTTCAGGCCGTGCGAGAGGTGTCGCGGCCGGTGGTCTTTGCCATTCTCATCATCATTATCGTTTTCGTGCCGCTGTTCACCCTGGAGTCGATGGAAGGCAAGATGTTCAAGCCGCTGGCGCTGACCATCTGCTTCGCCCTGGTGGGCTCGTTGCTGGCCTCGCTCACGGTGGTGCCCGCGATCGGGAGCCTGGTGGTCAAACGCCGCCGTGGGCCCGCTCGCGACAACCTGCTCATCCGCATCATCCAGGGCATCTACACGCCGGTCCTTTCGCTGGCCATGCGTGGCCGCTGGATCACGGTGGCCATCGCGGCGGGGCTCATGACGGGCGCCTTCTCGCTGCTGCCGCGCATCGGCACCGAGTTTCTCCCCGCCCTCGACGAGGGGGCCATCGCGATCAACGTGGTGCGCCTGCCCACGGCCAGCATCGACGGCTCGGCCAAGCAGTGCACCGAGATCGAGCGGCGGGTTCTGGCCAAGTTTTCCGAGGTGACCAGCGTGGTGTCCAAGACCGGCCGCGCGGAGATCGCCGAAGACCCCATGGGACCCGAGCAGAGCGACATCTTCATCATGCTCAAGCCCAAGGAGCAATGGGAAACCGGCCGCACGAAGGCCCAGCTCGTCCAGGCCATCAGCGACGAGCTCGAGAAGGTCCCCGGCATCAGCCCCGCCTTCTCGCAGCCCATCTCCCTGCGGGTGAACGAGCTCATCAGCGGCATCAAGAGCGACGTGGCCATCAAGGTGTTTGGCGAGGACATGGCGGTGCTTCAGGGCACGGCCGAGCGGATCGCCCCCATCCTCTCCGGCGTGTCGGGAGCGCGCGACATCAAGATCGAGCAGGTGTCCGGTTTCGCCGAGATGGCCGTGCAGATGAACCGCGAGACCATGGCACGGCACAAGGTGAACGTGGCGGACATCAACCTGCTCATCGAAGCGGCCGTCGGCGGCAAGGTGGCCACCACCGTGTTCGAGGGCCAGAAGCGCTTCGCCGTGCTCGTGCGCTACCCCCTCGAGCGGCGCAACAGCAAGGAGGCCATCGAGCGGCTACTCGTGCCGTCGCCGCTCGGCTACAACGTGCCCCTCGGCCAGCTCGTCACCATCGCTGAAGCACCCGTGCCGGCACAGATCAGCCGCGAAAACTCCACTCGCCGCCTCATCGTGGAGTGCAACGTGCGCGGCCGGGATATCGGCGGCTTCGTGGCGGAAGCGAAGGCCAGGCTGGCCGAGATCGAACGCGACCTGGCGCGCGACCATCCCGGCTACCGCCTGGTGTGGGGCGGGCAGTTCGAGAATCAGCAGCGGGCCATGGCCAGGCTCCGGCTCGTGGTGCCCGTAGCGCTGCTCCTCATCTTCGTGCTGCTCTTCAGCTCGCTGGGCTCCCTCAAGAGCGCCCTCCTGGTGCTCGTGAATCTGCCCTTCGCCCTGGTCGGCGGCATCGTGGCCATCTACCTGCTGGACATCAACCTGAGCGTGGCGGCGAGCATCGGGTTCATCGCCCTGCTCGGCGTGGCGGTGGAGAACGGCCTGGTGCTGGTGAGCTTCTTCGACCAACTGCGGGCGGAGGGCCGGCCCATCCGCGAGGTCATTGTGAGCGCCTGCCGCCTTCGCGTGCGGCCCCTCACCATGACCACCCTCACCACGCTGCTCGGCCTGCTGCCCATGCTCTACGCCACGGGCTCCGGCTCCGAGATCCAGAAGCCCCTGGTGGCCGTCGTCTTCGGCGGGCTGGTGAGTTCGCTCGCCCTCACCCTCATCATCCTGCCCGTGCTCTACGGCCTCCTCAACGGCCTCCGCCCGGCACAAGAAACCGTCGCTGAGGCCTGACCGAGGCAAACGAAGAGGGGAGCCGGCGGCGGTGGGGTGCGGGGCGGCTCCTGTCAACCCGATGGCCCAAAGGGTTCGGGCCGAAGAAAGTGTCTCCCCCACGAGGACTCGAGCCCCGCGCTGCCCCGGGAAATCGCATTGACAAAGGGGCTTCGCCCGTATATATGTGGATATGCGCAGGTACGCAGGCAACGGGGGGCCCGCCCGATATGCTTGGCTTGTGAAGCGCGCACGTACCAATCGGGACCAAACACAGGATGTTGCGGGTACTTGAGGCAGCAGCATAGCCCAGTTCTTCATTCTGAACTATTCTCGACCCTCACAAGTCTTGTACACTGAGGACTTCGTTTCCCATTCCTTACCCCGTCTTGTAAGGAGGCATCCGATGACCGCGAACATGCGGGATGTACATTGGCAGCGAGTGAGTCGGCTGGTTCGTCCGTCGGTGGTGCTGCTGGTAGGCGTGCTGCTGGGGACGTCGTCGTTCGCGGCGGGGGCGGCGCGCGCGCGCGTCGGTGCAAAGCCGAAGCTCCAGCAGAAGTCCATCCCCGTGCCCAAGGTGTTCGTCACTCCGCCCAAGCCCAACACGATGGTGCTGGTGGACGTCGCACGCAACCGCAAGATCCCGTTCGTCCAGTGGCTGAGACTGTTCGGGAATGCCACCGAGGATGAGACGACGTACCCCGGGAAGACGCCCGCGTATGACGGGACGTGGGGCAACGGCAGTGCCGACGCGGCGACCGGTGGGCTGATCGTTCACGCCATGGACCAGGGGCACGCCGGCCAGGCGAAGGAGGCGGCGGTGTACTGGGATTTCACCCACGAGGGGAGCGCGCCGCTGGACATCGACTACGTGGTGAAGTTCAGTCCGGTGACCGCGCGGCCCGAGTCGGACTGCGGGGGGCCGATGGCGGGGGGCGGGTTCTCGAAGGTGATACTGTCGCTGGTGGTGCAGGACCAGACCGGCGGCGGCGAGGTCTCTCACATCGTCTACCGCGTCAGCAGCGGCAACGCGGGGGGCATCGGCACGGGCACGAAGGCCACCACCGAGCCGCGTCTGCCCGTGCACATGCTGCCCGGTCACAAGTACCGCTTCGCCGCACAGCTTGAAGCCAGCGCCTGCGGCTATGCCGACCCGGGTCCCAAGGGCAACCAGATGCGCGGCAGCGCCGAGGCCAGCGGCGCCGTCACCGTCGTGGCGATGGGGCTGGCGCCCACCCACGGACCCAAGGTCGAGGTCAAGGTGCTCGACGTCTATCCCGAAGTCTACGACACGTGGGACCGCTTCGAGACGAAGCTGCTGCGCTATCGCAGGATGCAGTACTACCCCGCGGTGGCGCGGGTGCACCTCTACTGCGGCGGACAGTACGCCGCGGCCGAGTCGTACGTCCGCATCTACCTGTCGAAGGGCGAAGGGAAGCTCATGTTTCTGAAACCCGAGATGGTGGCCGCCGCCGGTTGGCATCAGCAGCGCATCAACGATAAGGAGATCCGGCTCACCCCGCCCCCGCCAGTCGCAGGGGGCCTGGGCGGGTTCACGTTCGAGCCGCTGGTCCGCGTCGACATGGAGGCAAGCCCCCACCGCAAGCGGCGCCATTACCCCGTGGATTACGTCCTCGGCCCGGTGCTGCGCGTGTGGGAAAGTCTCGACATGCGCACCCCCAGCAAGCCGCAACTCGTGGCCCCCACCAACCGACTGATGAGCCTCTACGACGCGACCCAGTGGTACGTGGTCATGCCCGCCGATCAGGCCGTCGCCGTCTGCAGAACCAGCCAGGTCAAGTTTGCCAAACCCATGCCCGTGCTCTACGCGACACCCGCCGCCGACAGCCGCGCACCCGCGCCCAGCGTCCCCGGCTGGCAGGTCAAGACCGTTCCGTGGTCGCAGGTCGCCTCGCCCACGCTCAACACCTACAACAAGCCCGTCGTCGCACTCAACCTCGACGCGCTCAGCGACCTCTATCTCCTCGACCCCAACATGCGGACCGGCCGCGGCGGGAAAGCCCTCACACTCTCGGCCGGAACAAGGGCCGCCGGCCGCGGCGAGCCCGTCGTCGTCAAGCCCACGACGAACAAGCCCACGGTCGTTCAGCCCGCTCGCAAGGATGTCGCGCTCTACGTCAAGCGACTCGGCAACGGCTACACGCTCGCCGATCCGAACCAGCGACAGAAACTCCTCAACGACATCAACAACCTCACAGGCAATTGGATGAAGTCTCTCAGGGTCAACGCCCAGGACCGACCTCAGCTCATGCTCTACATCGACGAGAACAACCAGGTCATCACCGGCAAGACGCTGCTGGAGGGGATCAAGGAGAAAGGCGCGCTTGCGGCAATGGTTGACGGATACAGTCAGCTCAAGAGCATCGAGGACGCGACGCTGAAGCTGCTCCTGATGTGGCCGCACCTCGACCTTTACTCGGAACCGGCGGAGATCTCCATGAGCGGTGTCGCGCAAAACGGCCCGCGTTTCAGGTCACGCGACGGCGACGCCGAGGACTACCGCACCATCTTCGACTTCGTTCCCCGACCGGCGCCGGTCATCATCACACTGACGCCCTACATGGAGTAATCGCGTACTGTCCGAAAACTCGCCGCCGAAAGTCATGGGTGAACTGCCAGCGGCGCGGGCCGCGACTGGTGGCATGAAGCGCTGTGAGTTGGTCGGGGTCATGCAGTCCGGGACAGACCGCGCGCACCGACCCCGTAGCCCAGTGCCGACGCGCAAACCATGGCGTGGGATGGACAGCGGCCCAGGCGATGCAGTTGGCCGGTGGTACGATGTGAGCAGTTCGCCTAGACACTCCTCACACTCGACCTTGGCGACGGGGCCGTCGGTGGTCGCCGGCTCGCCTGTGCGGCCGGCCCGGAGCACACGGTTCGCCAGCCGCTGGTGTGGGCGGCTTCCTCATCCCGGACTCTCTCCCACGAGGCTTGCTCGCATGCAGTCTGGATGATAGACTTCTAGCGGACATATGTCCAACCGGTTTGAGACAGCCGCGGAGTAAGGAGACACAGCGATGGGACGCAGACGGACGGGCACTTGGGCAATCCTGGCGGCCACGCTGGCGCTGGCGGGGCATGTAGCCGCGGGCGAGATGAACTCCCTGTCCAAAGAGGAGATCGCGGACGGCTGGATTCTCCTCTTCGACGGCGCCACGACGTTCGGATGGGAGACGGTTGGCGGCGCCAAGTGGAAGGTGGCCGACGGCGCGCTCGTGAGCGAGGAAGGCGAGGGCTGGATCCTCACGACCACGGAATTCACGGACTTCACGCTCAAGGTGCAGTTCCGAGTCGGCGATGGCGGGAACAGCGGCATCTGCTTCCGTTCCGCAAGAGGGCCGAAGCCCTACGAAACGGGATACGAGATGCAGATCGGCGACCATATGCGGGGAGAGCCGACGGGCAGCATCGAGCACGTGGCCCCTGCCCCGCCTGGAGCGCGCAAGGGGAACGCCTGGCAGAGCGCGGTCATCATGGCGGAGGGAGATCACCTGACGGTCGTCCTTGACGGCAAACCGCTGGTGGACACCCGCAACCCGAAGCACGCCCGCGGGGTCGTCGGATTCCAGCGCGGCGCGCCGCAGAGGAAGGTCGAGTTCCGCAACATCTCCCTCAAGCCGCTCGGCCAGAAGCCGATCTTCAACGGCAATGACCTCAGCGGCTGGCAGGTGCTCCCGGGCCACAAGTCGGTTTACAGCGTGACGCCGGCGGGCGAGTTGAACGTGAAGGACGGCAACGGCGAGATTCAGACGAAGGGCCAGTGGGCCGACTTCTGCTTCCAGCTCGACATCATCTCGAACGGGAAGCACCTGAACAGCGGCGTGTTCTTCCGGGGCATCCCCGGGCAGTTCTGGACCGGGTACGAGTCGCAGATCCGCAACCAGTGGCAGGGCGAGGAGCGCACGAAGCCCGTGGACTTCGGGACC
>JADHXT010000082.1 GCA_016782825.1 Candidatus Brocadiia bacterium
CTTCTCCCCGTTGCTGAGCTCGGTCACGTGGATCGTGGCAGGCTTCTTCCCGCAAGGGCACATGATATGATGGCTCATCAGTGAAGCTCCTTGGTTGCGGGCGCGCCTGGGGTCAGGCCGTGCTACCGTTTTTCCCAACGCAACAGTTCGACCACCTGGCCAAGCGTGGTGGCTCCGGAACGAATCTCCGATCGGACGCGGTTCTCGCGCTCCAGGCAGTCCATGGCGCGGTTGGCCATTTCGACGGCGTGGCGGCGGGGGAGCACGATGAGGCCGTCGTCGTCGCCCACGATCCAGTCGCCGGTGTTGATCTCCACGCCCTCGATGCGGAGGGTGGCGCCGATTTCGCCGAAGCCCTTGGGCTCGCCGCAGGCCGACGCGACGTGGCTCGAGAAGCAGGGGAGGCCGATGCGGGCGATGTCGCCCGTGTCGCGCACGGCGCCATCCACCACGATGCCGGCCAGGCCGCGCTGCATGCAGCTCTCGGTGGCCAGCTCGCCCCAGCAGGCCGGGGGACGGCCGCCGGCGTCCACCACGATCACGTCGCCGGGCTGGGCGTGGTCGATGGCTTCCACGGGCTTGGCCCAGTCGCCGGGGGCCGTGCGAACGGTCAGGGCGGTGCCCACGAGATGGGTGCCGGGGCGCAGGGGCCGCAGCCCCACGATGCCGGGGTGGTGGTGGTTGCCATCGGAGATATTGGGGGTGGACACTTTGGCCAGGATGTCGCGGATGGTATCGTCGGTGGCCCGGCGGTAGAGCTCGCTGGTGGCCGGGATGCCTGTGGTGAGTGCCTGCTTGATGGTGGCCGTAGCGGCCTTGGCGTCGGCGCTCTTGGTGATGGCTCCGCCGACGATGGCGATGCGGGCTCCGGCCTGTATGGCGCGGGCGACGGTTTCGGAGTTGATGCCGCCGGCGACGGCCACGGGGATGTCGACGGCCTCGGCTACGCGGCGGACGAGGGCGAAGGGGTCGCCGCCGCGCATCTGCTCGTCGATGGGGGTGTGGAGGCCGACGACGTCGGCGCCCCAGTCGGCGGCCTGCCGGGCGCGTGCCACGGGGTCGGGGCAGCCGATGAGGTCCACGGCGAGACGCACGCCGAAGTTTTGCGCGGCCTTCACACATTCCTGGAGCGTGCTGTCCGAGGCCACGCCGAGGGCGGCCACCACGTTGGCACCGGCTTTGGCGGCCGCCTCCACCTCGATGCGGCCGGCGTCCATGATCTTGAGGTCGGCCACCAGCGTGGCCTGGGGAAACTCGGCGCGCAACTGGCGCACGGCCTCCAGGCCCTCGCTCTTGATGAGCGGCGTGCCGGCCTCGAGCCAGTCGGCGCCGCCGGCCATCGCCTCGCGGGCTACCCGAAGGGCTTGCGCGAGATTCAGGAAGTCGAGAGCGACCTGTAGTATTGGACCCACTGCGGTATCCCTGGTGGCGTGGCTAAGGCTCGCGGGAGTAGCTGGCGCCACATTTCTCGGATTCCCACGCGGTGACCTTGGCCACGGCCGTGCCGTCGGGCAGCTTGGCCTCCAGTGCGTGGTAGATGAATCGAGCGATGTTCTCCGTCGTGGGATTCACCTCGCGGAAGGGCGGCAGCTCGTTCAGATACTCGTGGTCGAATCCGTCGAGCACCTCGTGAATCAGGCGCTTGGCGTCGCGGAAGTCGAGGGCCATGCCCAACGCGTCGAGCTGGTTCGCGCGAAGGACGACGTCGACCTTCCAGTTGTGGCCGTGCAGATGCTCGCAGTTGCCATCGTACTCGCGGAGCCGGTGTGCGGCGGCAAACTCCGTCTGAACGAATAGCTCGAAGGTTTCCAGCGTGCAGACCCCCGCTCCGTTCACGGGCTGACCAGGACCGATCGCGCGCGGCTGCGCGGCGCCTTCTCCACTGATTATAGCAGCATGGGCGCGGGAAGTCAAAGAAGGGGAATGGGGGCTCCGGCTGCCGCAAGACGTGTGCGCATCGGCAGATGTGTCGAGCGCCAGCCGTTGGCCCGCGGCGGGGCGCCGAGAAGATTCGGGGGGCGGTGCGAAGGCAGTTCGCGTTGACGCGTAGGGGATAGCCGTGCTAGAATCCTCTCTACTCTCTTATATAGGAGAACATCGTGAAACGGCTCGCCAATTGCACGTTTCTGCTTTTGTGTGTGCTCGCGGTGGGTGTGGATGGCGGCGAACGTACGCTGGACGCCATGCTGCCCGACAACGCCTACCTGACTGTCACGGTGGATGGCACCTGCCTTGGGTTCCGCGAGACACCATTGCACCGGTTCTTCAGCGAGCCGGAGGTGGTGGCGGCGCTCGAGCAGTTCCAGCCGCTGTTCGACAAGCTCGCCGCCGAGGCCGCGAAGGAGGGCACCGACCTGGGCGCCATCGTGCGCCTGGCATCCAAGGCTCCCTGGACGATCGCACTCGGGCCGGCGGCAGACGAGCCAACCGGCGCGGCCGTCCTCATGTGCTGGCAGGTGGGGGCCGAAGCCGGCCCGCTCCGGAAGGCAGCCGACGCCTTGCACAAGGCGATCCAGGCCAGCGGACGCCCCGAGACGGCCAAGCCCGTGACCCTCGCCGACGTGCCGCTCACCGTGCAGGAAAGCAAGACGGGCGAGCCCGTCTACTACGGCTACGCCGGCCCGGTGTTTGTGATGGGCAACGACCAGGCCTTCCTGACCCGCGCCCTCGACCCCGCCGCGGCCAAGCTCCAGAGGCCCCCGCTCGACAGCCCGGCAGTGCTCCGCATGCACTACAACCACGGCGCGCTCCTCCGGGCATTCAAGGCGCCGCTCGAAGCAGAGCCGCAGACGCAGAAGCTACTCGATGGGCTGGGCGTCAGCGCCATCCGCACGGCCGACTTCGCTCTCGTGCCCAAGGGCAAGCGCCTGGTCACCCTCCTCCAGATTCACATGCCCGACGAGGCGAAGCGCGTGGGCATCACCAAGTGGCTCGCCGATTCGCCGCCCGTGGACCGCGCGCTCCTGAAAATGGTGCCCCGCGACACCATGCTCTGCTACGCCACCTCGGCGGATCTGGGCGAAATGTGGCGGGAGATCTGGGACACCGTGAAGCGGATCGACCCGGACGCCGGAGCGGCCGTGATGGCGGAAGTCAAGAAGTTCGAGACGCGCCTTGGCGTGAGCATCGGCGGCGGCGTGCTGAAGACACTCGACCGCGGCACGCTGCTCATCACACACGGCCAGACGTGGCTGGGCGGCGGCGCCGTCGTCGTGCAGCGCGTCAAGGATGGGGACGCACTCGAAGCCGCCATCGTGCAGATGGTCAACCGCCTCGACCTGGTGCTCATGGGCATCGACCGAGTGGGCGCCGTGCGCACCCAGCTCAAGCCCTTCACGTATCGTGGCATCCAGTGCCACTACCTGTGGCTCATGGGCATGCCGGCCATGGCGCTGCCCGGCTCGGCACCGTGCTACGCGCGACACGGCAACCACTTCGTGTTCGCACAGCACCCGCTCTACCTCAAAGGCTACCTGGACTTCCTGGTGGACAAGGCGCCGAGCGTGATGGAGCATCCCGGATTCCAGGCCCTCCAGGACGCCGTGCCCGAGCAGGCATCGCTCATCTCGTTCGCGGCGTGGCCCGACACCGTGCAAGCCGTCTACAACACGTTGGCGCCATTTCTCATGACCATGCAGGCCATCCCCGACCTGCCTCAACCGCTCGACATGGCCAACATGCCCTCGTCGCGGCTGCTGCGAAGCTACGCCAAGGGCACCGTGCTCACCTCGGTGTTCGAGAAGGGGCGCTACCGCGTGGAGCTCCAGGGCGACGGACTCGACTACCTGAGCCCGCAGGTGGCGCCCGTGGGCGCCGTGGCCGTTCTGGCGGGGATGCTGCTTCCGGCTCTGACTCGCGCGCGCGGCGAGGCACGCCGCATCCGCGACCGCAACAACCTGAACCAGATCGCCAAGGGCATGGCCACCTACCTCAACGAGCACGGCGACAACCGCTTCTACCCCGCCAGTCTCGCCGAGCTGTGGGACAAGAAGGTGATCCCCGACCCAGGGGTCTTCATCTCGCCACTGGACCGCGCGCCGCCGAAGCTGCCCAACGGCTTGGCGTGCAGCTACGTGACCTGCCTCGACAAGTATCCCAAGCGCCTGTTCCTTGACGACTTCCCGCCGAACGTCGCCATGGGCTGGGACCGCATCTCCTTCCCCGGGATGGGCGGCAGGCGTAATGTCATGTTCTTCGACAGCCACGTCGAGTGGGTGGACGAGGCCCAGTTCCAGGAACTCATGAAGCAGCTCGACGACGAGGTGAAGAAGCACACACGCCCCCGACTGCCCAAGGGTGCCGCCGGCGGCGAGCTCTGATGCCCAACAAGCGCGAGGAGCCAACACAATGAAACGAACTCTCCCCATCGTCCTTTCTCTCCTGCTGCTGTGGATGAGCACCGGCGCAAAGGCCGCCGAGCCCAGCGTGGAAGACCTGCTGCCGGCCAACGCCATACTGGCCGCGTGCTACTACGGCGACAACGCCGCCGTCGAGAAAACCGCGCTCTATCAGCTCATCCAGGAGCCCGAGGTGAAGGAGTGGCTCACGTCGGTGCGCCAGACCGTGCAGGGAGCCAACCAACTGGCCGCCGGCTTCCTCGGCGTGAACGTGGGCATGCTCACGCCACTGCTCGACTGCCGCGTGGGCCTGGCCGTGCTGCCGGGCGTGGGCGGGCCGCCGCAGGCGCTGATGGTGGCCAAGGTGGGCGCCGAGGGCGACGTGCGGGCCGCCGTCGAGAAGTTCCTCGGTGGCATGGTACCTGCCGGCGCGGCCAAGGGCGAGGCCGGCGGCGTGGTCGTGGTGCCGCTCGGCCCTGGCGGGGCGTGCTTCGGCTTCCGGGGCGACTACCTCTTTCTGGGCACCTCCACGCGCGCGGTGGAGCTGGCGGCGTCGCCCCAGACGCCCAAGCTGTCGTCGGCGGCCAGTTTCAAGGATGCTTTGGGGATGGGTAGCTCGCCGGTGGGGGTGCTGGCATACAATCACGTGGCGTTGATGGAGGCCTTCGGCCCCATGGTGCCGCGGCAGCTCACGACCATGCTGGACGGGCTGGGCCTTCGAAACACCGATCTGCTGGTCATGCGGCTCGGGGCCAAGGGCAGGGCGCTCGTGGGCACGGGGTCGGTGCAGGCGCGCGGCGAGTGGAAGGGTCTGATGAAGGCGCTGGTGAGCACGCCGGTCGACAAGTCGCTCCTCAAGCTGGCGCCGCGCGACGCGGCCATCGCCTGGGCATCGAACATGAGCCTCGAGGACCTCTACGCAGGCGTGCTGGGCCTGATCAACGCCATCGATGCAGGGGGAGAGCTGGACATCGGCATCGAGAAGAACATGGCGGCGTTCCAGGCGCGGGTGGGCGTGGATATCCAGAAGGACATCTTCGGCTCCCTCGGCCGGGGCACGGTGGTCACCACGTCAGCGACGTCCGCCCTCCCGGCGCTGATCATCTCCTGCACCCTCAAGGACGGCGACCGCCTGGAGCGTGGCCTGACCAAGCTGGTGGCCGAGCTCGACGCATATATCAAGACCGTGAACGACCCACCGGCCGGCGCGGCGCTCAAGACGCTCACCTTCGGCCAGCACACCATCCGCTACCTGGCCACCCCAGGCGTGCCGGTGCCGCTGGCACCGTGCTACGTGCGGACGCAGGACCGCCTGCTGCTGGCCATGAGCCCCATCCACATGAAGGACTACCTGCTTTTCCTGGACAAGGGCGAGCCGTCCGTCCTCGACAACCCCGGCTTCCAGGAACTGGCCGCGCTCGTGCCCGACAACGCCATGTCCATCGGCTACTCCAACGTCGGCGAGTCCTTCGTCGAGATGTACGGCCTCCTGGGTCCCCTGCTGACGCTGGCCCACGGCATCCCGAACAACCCGCTGGCGGTGGACTTCGCGAACCTGCCGTCGAAGCGCACCGTCCGCAAGCACATGTTCGGCTCCATCTCCTACACGTATGCCACGCGGAACCGGCTGGTGTACGAATGCCAGTCGCCCTTCGGCGTGCCCTTCATCGGCGCGGCGCCCGCGGGACTCCCCGCAGTCGCCGTGGGGGGCGTCCTGGCAGGCATGCTGCTGCCGGCATTGGCACGCGCGCGCGACGAGGCCCGCCTCATCCGCGACCGCAACAATCTGAATCAGATTGCCAAGGGCCTGGCCACCTACCTGAACGAGCACGGCGACAACCGCTTCTACCCGCGGGGCCTTGGAGAGCTGTGGGACAAGAAGGTCATCCCAGATCGGCAGGTGTTCGTCTCGCCCCTCGACCGCGCGCCACCCAAACTGCCCAACGGCATCCCGTGCAGCTACGAAAGCTGCTTCGACCGCCACCCCAACCGCATCTTCCGCGATGACTTCCCGCCCAACTTCATCTGTGCATGGGACCGCGTGCCCTTCCTGCGCGGGCGACGGAACGTGATGTTCTTCGACAGCCACGTGGAGGCGTTGGGCGAGATGCGCTTCCAGGAACTTCTCCGTCAGATCGACGAGGCGGCGGGGAAGCTCAAAGAGCGCCCCGACAAGCGCGGCGAATTCTAGCGAGGCAATCGTGGCCGTACTCAGCACGGGCATCGACATCGTGGAGATTGACCACCTGACGCAGGTGATCGAGCGTCGCGGTGCGCGCTTCGTGCAGCGGGTGTTCACGGCGGCCGAGCGCGCCTACTGCGACGGCCGGCCCTGTCCGCCCATGCACTACGCCGGGCGATTCGCCGTGAAGGAGGCCGTGCTGAAGGCCATCCGCACGGGGATGATCAAGGGCCTGTCGTGGCACGACATCGAGGTGGAGATCGGCCCCCTGGGCGAGCCGTCGGTGCGCCTGAGCGGCGGCGCGGCCCAACGCGCCGAGGAAATGGGCATCACGGCGGTGCACGTGTCGATATCGCACACCGAACAGTACGCCGTGGCCAGCGCGGTGGCCGATGGAGGCACCCCGTGAGCCTGGAAGGCCGGATCGCACTCGTCACGGGCGGCAGCCGCGGCATCGGCCGCGCGATCGCCGAGGCCCTGGGCGGCGCCGGCGCCACCGTGGTGGTGAACTACCGCGAGCGCGCCGACGCCGCCGACGACGTGGTGCAGCAGATCGCCGCCACCGGTGCCGCCGCCGTCGCCGTGCAGGCCGACGTGAGCGACGCCGAGCAGGTGAAGGCCATGTTTGCCCAAGTGAAGCAGCAGCAGGGCGCACTCCACATTTTGGTGAACAACGCAGGCATCGTGCGCAACAACTTCCTGGCCTTCATGAAGGAGGAGCAGTGGGACGAGGTGCTCGACACCTCGCTCAAGGGCGCCTTCCTGTGCACCAAGGCGGCCTCGCGCCTGATGACCCGAGCCAAGTGGGGGCGGATCATTAACATCTCGTCCGACGCCGCGCTCCTGGGCGACATGCAGCGGGCCAACTACTGCGCCGCCAAAGCCGGCCTTCTCGGCCTCACCCGCGCCACCGCTCGCGAGCTGGCGCCCTACGGCATCACGGCCAACGCCATCGCCCCCGGCATCGTGGAGACCGACTTGCTGAGTGGCCTCTCCGAGCAGAAACGCCAAGCCATGCTCGGCCTCATCCCGCTCGCACGCGTCGGGCTGCCCGCCGACGTGGCGCCGCTCGCGCTCTTCCTGGCCGGCGACGGCGCCAGCTACATCACCGGCCAGGTCTTCTGCGTGGACGGCGGCCTCAACCTCTAGGAACATCGTGCGTCTTCACCCTTTCTTCACCGTGTGTTGCACCGTTCTTGCCATGTTGGGCACCGCGTCCGCAGAGCCCGACCTGGTGGACAAGCTGCTGGCGCGCTACACCTCGGCCAAAGCGGCCGCAGGCCCCGACGCTCTCCACCTTCTGTTTCTGGCGCGGACGGAGCACGACGCGCGCAGCGAATCGTACTACTACCGCTATGCTCCTGGCAAGGGCTGGAAGGCGCTGGACACCTTCGACGGCCACTCGGACCTCGCCGTCTTCGGCGGAGCGCTCTACGTCTTCCGCCCCGACAACTACACGGTATACAGCGAGGACGACTGGCGGCCGGCGGAGTGGCCCCTGTCCTGGGCGCCGAGCTCCGCGTGTGGGGTAGGGGAGCAGTTGTGGGTGTTCGGCAGCCGAAGCGTGGCGGGCAAACATCGCGTTCGGCTGGCCACGTTCGACGCGCCGGGGAAGGACGAGATCGCGCGCGCACCCGTGGAGCATCCGCTGCGCCTCGACCTGCCAAAGCGGGCGTACGACATCTGCGCCGTGACGGAAGGCAGGGCCGCGCGCGTGCTCTGGCACCAGCAGGCGGCGGCGGCCGGCGCCAACGAGGTGTGGATGGCCACGTGCGATGGCGAGCGCTGGAGCGAGCCGACGCAGGTTCCCGTGCCGTACGCGCACAGCGATTTCGCTGCGGCAGTCCACGAGGGCAAGCTGTGGGTCTTCTGCAAGGAACGGGGCCACGGGATCACCGCCGAGCGTCCGCTGCGCTTCATCACGTGGCAGAGCGGGCAGTGGGACGCCGATGGCGGCGTGGTCTCCGACGCCACCGACGCCCACATGGACTGGACGTTCGACATCGATGCCGAGGCCTTCGGCGACACGCTGTTCGTCTTCCGTGCGTGCCGTCACAGCGTGATGGCACACCCGTGGCGGGGCGGGCAATGGCTGCCGCCCGACGTCGTGTTGCGCGTGCCGTCGTGGGCGTCGTATGTCGTGTGGTGGACGCTGGCGAACGGCTTGGCCTGCCTCGCGTTGCTGCCGGTCGTCACGTGGCTGGCCTACCGCGTGCGGCGCCAGCAGAAGCAAGCCGTGTTCGCCGATGGCCGGACGCTCATGGTGGCCACGTGGTCGCGGCGGGTGGCGGCGCTGCTGCTGGATTTCTTCATCACCGAGTTCATCTGGCTGGGTGTGGCCATGATCGTGTCGGTGGGCGAGGGCGAAGGCACGCAGGAGCTTGCCGATCTGCCGGCCATGGTGGCTTTGCACGTGGTGGTCTACTTCGCCTACTTCTTTTTCGGCGAGCGCGCCAGCGGGCAGACGGTGGGCAAGCGGCTGCTGAGCATCGCCGTCATCAGCCATACCGGCACGCGAGCGTCGCGGCGGAGCATCCTCATCCGCAACTTGTTGCGGCCCTGGCTGCCGCTCGTCCCCGTGGCCTACGTGGTGGGCTCGATCGTGCTGTTTGCCACGTCGGCTCGGCAGCGCGTGGGCGACCTCCTGGCGGGCACCATCGTGGTGGACGTGCCGCGGGCCCACGCCCCGCGGACCCGGTGAGAGCGGCACTCGTGGGCGGCGACCACTTGACATCGCGAGCGGGCGGAGTACACTAGGACTTCAAGAGCCGTTCGCTTGCCGCCGGGAGGTCCGGCCCAAGCGGCGGCGAGGCCACGTGATGGGGCAGTAGCGTGATCGAACGGGGAGACTACCTCGAGCTGAACACGCCCGGACGCCCGGCCAGCACGTTCCCCTTGCGCAAGGCACGTGTGCTGATCGGCCGCAGCAGCGATTCGGACATCCGCCTGGGCGGCGGCTACGTGTCGCGGCGCCACGCGCGTCTGGAGCGCAGCAGCCGCCAGGGCTGGCGGATCATCGATCTCGGCAGCGCCAACGGCGCCTTCGTCAACGGCCGGCGCACCGATCTAGCCGCGCTCAATGACGGCGACGTGGTGGGCATCGGCTCTCATCGGCTCGTGCTGCACTGCGCCCCGCCCCAGGCCGATCTCGAATCGTCCACCATCAATGGGCCCGAGATCATCCCTGCCGATGCCACGCTCATGGAGGCCGACCGCAGGACCCTGTCGCCTGGACGCATGATCCCGGCGCGGTTGTTCACCGAGCTGCACCAGGCCAGCCGACGCCTGAGCCGGGCCGCCGACATCTCCGCGCTGCTCTCCATTCTCGGCAATGAGTTTCTCTCGCTCCTTCGCCCTTTGCGTATCGCTGTGGGACGCGAAGACGGCCCCAAGTGCGTGTGGCCCGTGGTGATCGGCCGCGATGGCGCCCCCGCCGATTCGACGGACCTCACCGAGCGTCTCGCCCCTCGCATGGAATCGCTCGAAGGCAGCATCGCCGTGAGCCTCGAGGAGCTGGCGGCTCAGGAGGCCGTCGAGAAAGACAGGTCGACAGAGGTCGAGACATTTCTGTTCCCCATCAAGGCCGGCGACCGGCGGCTGGGCCACGTGTTCGTGGAACTCGAGCGCACGGGGCGCAAGGTGCCCGATGAGACCACGCAGTTCCTCTCGCTGCTCGCGCGACAGGCGGCGCTGATCTGGGAGAATCTGGAGTTCGGCCTGTCGCGAGCCGCGGCGGACGAGCTGCACCACGAGATGAGCGCGGCACGGCAGATCCAGCTTCGCCTTTTTCCGAGCAGCCGCACTCTCGACCCTGGCCTCCAACTGGCGGCAGAGAACATGCCCGCCCTCGCCGTGAGCGGCGACTACTACGACTTCCAGCTCGTGGAGCCCGGCCGCGTGCTGTTCATCCTGGCCGACGTCATGGGCCATGGCCTGCCGGCCGCGCTGCTCATGGCCTGCGTGCAAGCCGTGTTTCGCACCGGCGTGCGGGCCGGATGGACCCTGGGCGAGCTCGACGGGCACATCCACCACGTGGTGTCGTCGTCGGGCGACGGCGAGGCATTCGTGGTGGGGATCCTCGGGCTGTGCGACTTGCGGGAGCATCAGGTCACCCTGCTTTCCGCCGGCCATCCGTGGCCCTCAATCTGGTCGGGCGACAGCCCCATCGAGCGCACCGAGGAGGCCTACACGTTCCCATGGGGCTTCTTCGCGCCTCGTGAGGGCACGCCGCGCACGTTTCCTCTCGCCGCAGGCGACTGGTCGATCGTGGCCTACACGGACGGCGTGTCCGACAGCGTGGGGCCCGACGGCCAGCCCTATGGCGACGGCCGCGTGAACCAGCTTCACCATCGCCATCGCAGAAAGCCGGCCGACGAGCTGTGTGAGGAAATCCTCAGCGACGTGCTGAGCGCCAGCGATGATTCCTCGCCGCAGGAGGACGACATCACCCTCCTCGTGCTCCGCGGGGCCGCGCGGGCGTAGCGGCCCCCTGGGTTGCGGCGCACCGTGCTCTCTGTCATAATACGGTTTCGCCATCCCATCCCATCCTGCATCCGTGGAGACGCTTCCCATGACCGGTGCCGATCTGC
>JADHXT010000083.1 GCA_016782825.1 Candidatus Brocadiia bacterium
CGATCGTGGTGGGTGCTTGTCCCGTCGCTCATGGCGCGGTATTATAGCGGCTTCCATGGGCCTGAGCAACGGGACGGAATGATGGAGCGTGCCTCTCGATAGTGGCAGATGCTCGTCCTCGTCCTCGTCGTCGTCGTCCTCGGTTCGACTACCGCTCGCCGTTGACGCCAATGCGAAGCGACCTCCGAGCCAAGCTCTTGGGCCTTCCGCGATGAGCAATGAAGAGCGAAGGGGTCGCTATGCCGGGGCAAGCCGACCTCCCGGTCGAAAGGGCGAATCGAGGACGACGACGAGGACGAGGACGATTGAAGACAGAGGCCGGCTTGCCGTTATCAGGGGCCAAACTCAGATGATGGGCGATCTCATCCGGATCGACGGCTCGGAGGGCGAGGGCGGCGGGCAGATTCTGCGCACGTCGCTCGCGCTGTCGATGGTCACGGGGCGGCCCTTCGAGATCGTCAATCTGCGCGCCGGCCGCTCGAAGCCGGGCTTGCGCCCGCAGCATCTGCTGTGCGTCAAGGCATCGGGGCGCATCTGCTCGGCGGGCATCGAGGGCGCCACGCTCGGCTCGCAGACCGTCCGCTTCGCCCCGGGCGACGTGCGGCACGGCACGTATCGCTTCGACGTCGGCACCGCGGGCTCGACGTCGCTGGTCCTGCACACGCTCTACCTGCCGCTCGCCCTCGCGTCGGGCCGCAGCATCCTCACCATCACGGGCGGCACCCACGCGCTCTTCGCCCCCACGTACCACTTCCTCGAGCGGCAGTGGGCCGTGCTGCTGCGCCGGATCGGCGTCGAGGTCGAGCTCGACCTGGTGCGGGCCGGCTTCTACCCGCGCGGCGGCGGCGAGATCCGCGCGAAGATCCATCCCGCCACGGCGGTTCGTCCGCTGACCCTTGGCCCGCGTGGCGAGCTCGAGCGCCTGGAAGGCGTGTCGGCCGTAAGCGATCTGCCCAAGGCGATCGCCGAGCGCCAGCGCCGACGCGCCATGGCGCAGCTCCGCAAGGCCGGCCTCGACGCCGGGATCGAGCTCGCGAGCCTGCCGCCCGCGGGCAAGGGCACCGTGCTCCACCTGCTGGCGACGTTCGAGGGCGGCGGCAGGGCCTGCTACGACGCGCTCGGGGCGCGGGGCAAGCGGGCCGAGGCCGTGGCCGACGAGGCCGCCGAGGGCCTCGTGAGCTTCCTCGCGACTAGCGGCGCGATCGACGAGCACGCTGCCGACCAGCTCATCCTCCCGCTGGCGCTGGCCAACGGCCCCTCATCCTTCCCTGTCCCGGCCGTCACGAGTCACCTGCTCACCAACGCCCGCGTCATCGAGCGCTTCCTGCCCTGCCGCATCCACGTCGATGGCGACGTGGGCAGCGAAAGCGATGTGCGGGTCTCGCCGACTCGCGGCGGGATCTAGAGTACCGCTCCACGCCGTGGCGTCCGCCGACCTTGTGTCCTGTCGTGCTCGTGCTCTCGCTCGTGCTCGTGCTCGATCTTCTCTGCTTCCAGGGGCCAGATCGAGCACGAGCACGAGCACGATTACGAGCACGAGGCGGAAGAAGACAGGAACCCCGCGACCCCGCGCTGTGCGACCCAGCCCCCTTGTCTGGTTTCCCTGCACGCAGTATACTATGGCTTGGCCGAAGGAAGCCCCATTCGGAGGGATCTGTGGACATCGAGCAGGCCATCTACCGCGTGCTGACCGAGACGGGCGGCGTCTTCGAGCGGGCCGATCTGGAGGCGACGGAGCGGCTCATCGATACGCTGCTGTCGGCGCGGCGGATCTACGTCACCGGCGAGGGGCGCACCGGCCTCGTGGCGCGCACCTTCGCCATGCGGCTCGTGCACCTGGGCATGACGGCCTACGTGTGCGGCGAGACGGTGACCCCGGCCATCGAGGCCGACGACGTGTGTATCGCCTGCTCGGCCTCGGGCGAGACGGCCATCACCTGCCATCGCGCCGGGGTGTCGCGCGGTGTGGGCGCCACGGTCGTCGCGATCACGGCCGTGGCCGGCACGCCCCTGGGCGCGCCAGCCGATCTCGATCTCGTGCTCGATGCGCCGACCAAGCACGCCACCGCCTCGCAGTCCGTGCAGTTCGGCTCGACCCTCTTCGAGCAGGCCCTGCTCGTGTTCCTCGACGCCGTGGTCCTGCTCCTCCAGGACCGCCGGGGCGCCTCGCCTCAGAGCATGTTCGCGAAGCACACCAACCTTGAGTAGCTCCCCCGCCGAACCGCGACGCACGGATATACCGCACATGGATGAGCCCGTGCTACCCTCTCACCGAATGGCCGCCGTGTTGGTCGGGCTGCTGGCGTGCGCCACAGCCTGCCGCGACGCGCCGACGCCCACTCTCGTGCGGGTGCGCGAGATCCGGAGGCCCATGGGCACGTACATGGCCATCACGGTCTACGCGCCCGACGAGGCGGCCGGCACACGCGCCCTTGCGGCCGCCTTCGCGCGGGTCGAGCAGGTCGAGGCCGCGATCAGCACCTGGCGGCGGACCAGCGACGCCTCGAGGCTCAACCGCGAGGCCGGCGGCCAGCCCGTGCCCATCGCGCCCGAGCTCGCGGCGCTCCTGAAGCGTGCCGCGGCGGTGTCGGCGGAGACCGATGGCGCCTTCGACGTCACCATCGGCGCTCTCGTCCGGCTTTGCAGGCGCACGTGGCGACGCCGCCGGGTCCCCACCCCAGAGGAGCTTTCCGAGGCGATGGCCCGCGTGGGGCATCGCCACGTCGAGCTCTCCCCTGACGGCAAGCAGGCACGGCTGGCGAAGGCGGGCATGCGTCTCGACTTCGGCGCCATCGGCAAGGGCTACATCGTCGACCAGGCCGTGGGGTCGCTCCGCCGGTCGGGCATCCAGATCGCGCTGGTGGACGCCGGCGGCGACATTTACGCGATGGGAGCTCCGCCCGAGCGCGCCGGCTGGACCATCGGCGTGCGCGACCCCGACCGCCCCACGGAGATGCAGATCCTCAAGCATCGCCTTCTCGTGCGCGACTGCGCCGTGGCCACGTCGGGCGACTACGAGCAGTTCGTCGTCATCGACGGCCACCGCTACAGCCACATCGTCGACCCCCGCACTGGCCAGCCCGTCGAGCACATGAGCAGCGTCACCGTCGTGGCCCCCGACGCGACAACCGCCGACGCCTACGCCACGGCGTGCAGCGTCCTCGGCCCCCAGGCCGCCGTCGCCTTCGCCGAGGAACGCAAAGGCGTCGAGGCGCTCGTCCTCCACCGCAGGGACGGCGATGCCCTCGCCCGTGCCCGGTCGAGCGGCTTCGACCGCTTCGTCCTCACCGAGCCTGCCGCGACGGGCAGCGACCGAGACAAGCCTTGAGCCTGGCCCGCGTTTCTCACCAGATTCCGTCGTGGCGTACCCAAACCGTAACGAAGGCACAGGATGAGACACAGGCCAATGCCCTCGTCGTCTCGCACCGCCTGCGCGACCCGCGAGTCGAGTTTCGTCTCAGGCAAGGACGCACACGCGGCCCTCCGCAGGCGTATCCGCATGGATACGTCGAGGATGGGGCGCACGGAGGACGCCGCCTGGGGCGAAAGGCGGCCGCTGGCGGCGGAATATGGTGGCAAACGCGGGCCCAAGCCCGCCGCCCCCGCGCCCGAGCGTCGCCACTGGAGACGCTGCCTCCACTGGCTTATCCTCCTGGGCATCCTGGCCGGTGCCTTCTTCCTGCGGAGCCTCGACGCGAGACACGTGTTCGACGGCGACTCCGTCGTCATCCCTGGCCACGACACCCATTACCACCTTCGCCGCATCCAGCACGCCGTCGCGGCGTCGGGGCGGGTGCCGGCCCGCGATGCCTGGGTGAATGCGCCCGAGGGCGCCGACATCTACTGGCCGGCCGGCTTCGACCTCGGCCTCGCCGCCCTCTGCCGACTCACCGGCGCCGAGCCGTGGTCCTCCGGCGTCGAGCGCCGTTGCGCCTGGGCCATCCCCGTCCTCGGCGTCGGCGTGGTCCTGGCCACCTGGTGGGTCGGGAGGCTGTGGCGCGGGCCTGGCACGGGGCTGCTCGCCGCTGCCCTCGTCGCCGTCGTGCCCTCGGCCATCTCGGTCTCGATGGTCGGCCGAGTCGACCACGATGTGGCCGCCATCCTCGCCGCGACGGTCGCCTTCGCGCTCTATCTCCACGCTCTCCGGTCCGAGGCCCGGCGGCCGCGCTGCATCTGGGCCGCCGCGGCGGGCATCCTGCTTGGCGGCAACCTCTGGATCTGGCCGGGCGCCATCGTCTTCGTCTTGCTCGCCGCCGCAGCTAGCGTCACCACGCTCCTCGTCGACGACACGCCCCGCCACCGGGACGCCGCCCTGTACCTGCTTACGGCCGTCGCCGTCGTGGCCAGGGCGCTGTGCACCGCATCGGCCTCGGCGCGGCCCCTCCAGGTCTCCCACCTCTACCTGTCGGGCTTCCACCTCGTGCTCTCCTGGGCTGGCGCGATCAGCCCCGTTCTGCTATTCTTAGTGTTTCGGTACGCGCCGCGTCGTCCCGCCCCACGGCTCCTTGCAGGGGGTGCGTCTCAAGCGCTCCTGTGGGGCCTCGTGCTCTTCGCGGTGCCTGGCGTCTGGCGCGCGCTCCGCGGCGCCCAGTCCTTCGTGGGCGCCACGGCCGACGTGACCGTGTCGACCACAGGCGAGGGCATCGGGCTCCTCGGCCGCGGCTGGCCGGGCGTCGCAGGCGACCTGACCTGGGCGGCGGCGGGCCTTCCCCTCGCCGCTCTGTTCGTCCTCTGGCGGGCGGTCCGGCCCGACCGCCGCGCGGGCGATTGGCTCATTGCTCTTTGGCTTGCTATCGGGATCGCGCTCGCCCTGGGACAGCGACGCTTTGCCGCCGTGCTGGCCGTGCCCCTCGCGCTGTCGGTCGGCGGCTCCTGGGTGTGGCTGCTTCGCCTGGCCGCCGCGCGGCGCAGTGCTGCCCGCCTCGCCGTGTGCTGTGCCCTTGGAGGCGCCCTGGCGATCGCCGTGGTCCGCCCGCTCGACCGCTGGCGACCGCGCTCCGTGCCGCGAAGTTGGGAGCTTCGCGCCATCCGACCCGCGCTCGACTGGCTCCAGACCGCCGCCCCGAGCCCGGGCGACTCACACGACTTCGGCGCCCGGCCGCGATTCGCCGTCATGGCCTTCTGGCACTACGGCCACTGGCTGACCTATGCGGCGGGCCAGGCCAACATCGCCTGTCCCTTCGGCAACACGCCGCAGCATCAGCTCGGCCTCGATCGCTCGCAGGCCTTCTTCGGCGCGCGCACCGAGGCCCAGGCGGCTGACCTCTGCCGCGAGCTCGGCGTGCGCTACGTGCTCTCGCCCGAGTTGCCCGTGCCACTGCTCGTGAAGCAGGCGGGACTCGACCCGCGGCACCTGCGCCAGCAGCGCTGCGTGGCCACCAGCCTGCACCTGCACCGCGGCCTCCAGGCGCCGGAGCGGGACGGCCCACTCGAGCATTTCCGTCTCGTCGCCGAGTTTCCCGCCGCCTGGCCCTCGGGACGGCCATACACGACACGGGTGTTCGAGTACACCCTCGGGGCACGGATCGTGATTCAGGCTCCGGGGCAAGGTGATGTGAGCCTGAGCATCGACATCGTCGACCTCCTCGCCCCCCCGCTGCACTATCGCGCGGCGGGCAGGACATCGGCCGACGGCGTCTGTGAGTTGCGCGTCCCCTACGACACCCAACGGGCCACGCGGCGCTGCCAGGCGGCCGGCCCGGCACGAGTGGTCTGGCAAGACGGCACGCGCGAAGCGCGAGCCGAACTCGATATCCCCGACGAGGCGGTGCGGACGGGAGCGACCATCCGCTGCGACCTGCACTAGCCCGACGACCACGAATGGAACGGGAGCATGCCCGAACTCAGACCCTTCCGAGGCATCCGCTACACCCCCCGGGCCGGCGAGCCCGGCGACGTCGTGGCGCCGCCCTACGACGTTATCGGCCCCGAGCAGCACCTCGAGCTCTGCCAGGGCAGCCCATTCAGCATCGCACACCTCATCCTCGGCACGCGGACCTCGGCCGAGGCCGCAATGCCCGACGACTGGTATGGCCACGCCGCCAAGCTGCTTCAGAGCTGGTTGGCAGATTCCGTCGTCGCAACTGACGATACCCCAACGTTTTACGTGTACACGCAGGCTTTCGGCTACGAGGGGCGCCGGCACCGGCGCAGGCTGCTCCTCGGGGCGCTCAAGCTCGAGCCCTACGAGGCCGGCCAAGTGCTGCCCCACGAGCACACCATGCCCGGGCCCAAGGCCGACCGCCTGCGCCTGATGCAGGCCTGCCGGGCCAACCTCAGCCCCATCCTGGCATTCTCCCCCGACCACAGCGGCCGCCTCAATGCCCTCCTCGACGACATCGACTCATGGCCGCCTGCCGTCTCGTTCGCGCACACTGACGGCGTGTTGCACGAGCTGCGCTGCGTGGTTGACCCGGCATCGCAGGACGAGCTCGCCCGCGCCATCGAGCCCGATCCCCTCTATATCGCAGACGGCCACCACCGATACGAGACCGCTCTGGCTTACCAGCAACTCCAACGCCAATCAGCAGTTACGCCGTCGTCCCCCTCCCCTGCGGACTTCACGCTCGCCGCATGCATGTCGGGCGCCGACCCGGGCATGGTCATCCGCCCCACACACAGGCTCATCCATTGGCAGGGCGAGCCCGACCCGCGCTCCGCACTGGAGGCCGCGCGCGAGGCATTCGACGTGCAACTGCTCCCCGACGCGGGGTTGGCCGAGGCCGCCGCCGCAGCGTCCTATGACGCAAATGCAGTCGCGTTCGTCATTTATGCCGGCCGACCGGCCGGCTACGCGGCGGTGTCGATCCGCTCCGCCGCCGCGATGGCCGCCTCACCCTATCCCCCCTCCTCTGCCCTCCGCAGCCTGCCGGCCGCCGTGCTGCGACACGGCTTCATCACCCATGCGCTCGGCACTGCCGACGCGGAGATCGCCTACACCGCCGACCCTCGCGAGGCCATCGCCCGCGTCGACGCGTGCGACGCGCGCCTCGCCGCCCTGCTCCCCGCCGTGCGTCCACAAGAGCTGATGGCCATCGTCGATGCCGGGGAGCGTATGCCGCCCAAGTCGACCTACTTCTGGCCTAAGCCACTGACTGGCATGGTCATGCGCTCGCTGTCGTCGTTCTGACAAAATCAGGAATTTCGGAATTCAGGGCTTGACAGCGAACGCAGAGACGTGTATTATCGTCCGGTAACGTGACTCGTAACCCGCACTGCTTCTTACTGTGAAAGGAGGTGAGAATCTTATGAAGAAGCGCAATGGTTTCACGTTGATTGAGCTCCTGGTCGTCATCGCCATCATCGCAATCCTGGCTGGCATGCTTCTGCCGGCCTTGGCCAGGGCTCGTGAGGAAGCTCGTCGCATCCGGTGCAGGAACAACCTGAACCAGCTCGCCAAGGGCTTTGCCACCTACCTCAATGAGCACGGTGACAACAGGTTCTATCCCTGCCCGCTCGGTCGTGGCACCGACCCGGGCGACTACAACGGAGCCGAGTGGCTGGCCTCTCTTTACTGGTGCGGCACCATTCCCGACCCTGGCGTCTTCGTCTGCCCCAGCTCGCCCGACACCAACGACAACGGTGACGACATAGGCACCCACAAGGCGACGGGGGACTTCGGCAGCCAGACGGTCAGCTACGCGGGCATGCACTACCGCAGCCAGACCAACGCGACCGGCAACCCCATCCAGGGCGCCATCCGCGACGACTTCCCGCCGAACATGCCCATGGGCTGCGACGACACCCAGGGCGCCATCAACCATGGCGAGAAGAACAACGGTGGCATGGCCATCCTGTTCTTCGACAGCCACGTGGAGTTCAAGACCAACACCGAGCTCGACCTCGAGACCGGCGTTGGCGATCAGGGTTCAGGCCCGCGCAAGCCCCTGCTCTGGCAGTTGAAGAACTAGCCACTCCACGCAGTCCAGCATCTCACGAGCGGCTCGCCCTTGGGCGAGCCGCTCGGCTTTTTGACCCGCCCCCTCTGCTGACGCCAGCACCCTCACCCCCCTCAATACGCAGTGGCCGTCCCATCTCGTCTGCCCCAGCGATAGTGTGCGCGGAAAAAACCTGGCCAAACGCCCGGATTTCCCTTGCGTGCCCATGATCGCCGGGCGTATACTCAGGGTGGCGCCGCTGAGGGGCCTTGCTCTTTGACAATGAGGAAAGGGGGTGAGCCCGATGACGAAACGTCATGGCTTCACGCTCATCGAGCTTCTGGTAGTCATCGCTATCATCGCTATTCTCGCGGGCATGCTACTGCCCGCTCTCCAGATGGCTCGCGAGCAGGCCCGACGCATTCGTTGCGGCAACAACCTCAACCAGTTGGCCAAGGGCTTCGTGTCCTACCTCAACGAGCTCGGGGGGAACCGCTTCTACCCGTGCCCGTTGGGCCGGGGCCTGAACGCCAACGACTACAACGGAGCCGAATGGCTCGCCAGTCTCTACTGGACGGGGGTCATTCCCGACCCTGGGGTCTACATCTGCCCCAGCTCTCCCGACACCAATCACAACGGTGAGGATATCGGGACCCACCGCGCCGTGTCGGGCAAGTTCGGGTCGCAGACCATCAGCTACGCTGGCATGCACTACCGCAGCCAGACCGATCGTAGCGGCAACCCGATGCCCGGCGCACTTCGGGACGACTTCCCGCCCAACATGCCCATGGCGTGTGACGACACGGAGGGCGTGATCAACCACGGCAGTTTCGGGCGATACATGTCGGTCATCTACTTCGACACCCACTTCGACGGCCTCAGTGGCACCGACGTCGACGTGGAGAACGGAGTAGGCCGCAAGCCCGGACTGCTCTGGATGCTCCGCAACTAGCCTGCGAGGCTCACCCCAGCGGCGCCCAGAAGCCCGCCGGCCCCGGCGGGCTTCTCTTATGGCCCCATCCTCATCTTGCTCTTGCTCTTGCTCTTGCTCTTGCTCTTGCTCCTGCTCTTGCTCCTGCTCTTGCTCTCCGTCGGTCTTCTCTTCGCTCTCTCTTCCATCCGACGCCAGACCGAGCCAGAGCCAGAGCAGGAGCAAGAGCAAGAGCAAGAGGGAACAGGAAATCTCTTGACTCCCCCTCGCGCGCGGGCGTATAAGCACCATGGCGCCGCTGACGGCCGCTGGTCTGCACGCAGCCGAAAGGAGGTGATCCCCATGCTGCACAGACACGGCCTGACGCTGGTCGAGGTCCTCTTGGTGGTGATCGTTATCGCTATTCTAGCAGGAATGCTCCTGCCTACTCTTACCAGCCACCATGGATACGGCGACCGCATCATCCGTTGCATGAGCAACCTGAACCAGCTTGCCAAGGGAATGGCATCGTACCTGAACGAGCTTGGCTCGAACTGCTGGTATCCGTACCCGCTGGGCCGAGGCCGCAAGGCCGACGACTTCAACGGGGCGGAGTGGCTCGCCGCGCTCTACTGGACGGGCGTCATTCCCGACCCAGGCATCTACATCTGCCCGAGCTCGCCCGACACAAACCGGAACGGCGAAGACCTGGGGACGTACAGAGCCCCGGCCGCCTTCGGCTCACAGACCGTGAGCTACGCAGGCATGCACTACCGCAGCCTGACCGATGACACCGGGGCGGTGGTCGCAGGCGCGATCACCCACGACTTCCCGCCCAACATGCCCATGGCGTGCGATGACACCCAGGGCGTGATCAACCACGGCAGCCGCGGAGGGCACATGTCCGTGATCTACTTCGACTCCCACGTCGAAGGACTGACTGGTCAGGACATCGACGTCGAGAAGGGAGTCGGCCAGAAGCCTGGATTGCTCTGGCAGCTCCGCAACTAGCCAGCGGCCGTGACGACAGCGGCGCCACCAGGAGCCCGCCCGACCGGCGGGCTTCTCTTATGGCCCCCTCTTCATCTTGCTCCTGCTCTTGCTCTTGCTCTTGCTCTCGATCGGTCCTCTCTTCGTTCTCTCTTCCACCCGGCGCCAGATTGAGCAAGAGCAGGAGCAAGAGCAAGAGCAGGAGCAAGAGCAAGAGCAGGAGCAAGAGCAGGAGCAAGAGCAAGAGCAAGAGCAAGAGCAGGAGCAGGAGCAAGACGGAGGAGGAGGGGGCTTGACAGGAGGAGGGGTGGCGTGATAGAGATGGCTGTGGACTATGGGACAACGCGCCCGAAGAGGACCACTGGGGCACAGGGAGGCAGGAGGGCCTGAGCGATGTGGCGACGATTGCGTCGAGAGCGGGGCGAGTCGAAGGCGCCGTGGGTGGTGATCATCATCGCGGCGGTGGGCTGCGGCGGGCTGCTGCTCATCTCGGTGGTGGGCATCCTGGCCGGGATGATGCTGCCGGCGCTGGCGCGGGCACGCGAGGAGGCGCGGCGCATCCGCTGCCGCAACAACCTCAACCAGGTCGCCAAGGGGATGGCGACCTACCTCAACGAGTTCGGCGACAATCGGTTCTATACCTTCCCCATGGGGCGCGGCACTCAGCCCGACGACTTCAACGGCGCCGAGTGGCTCGCGAGCCTCTACTGGACGGGCACCGTCCCGGATCCGGGCGTCTTCATCTGCCCCAGCTCGCCCGACACCAACGACAACGGCGATCACTTGGGCACGCACAAGACGACCGCGGACTTCGGTTCGCAGACCGTCAGCTACGCGGGGATGCACTACCGCAGCCTCGACGTCCTGGGCGTGCCGAGGGCCATGAGGGCCATCCGCGACGACTTCCCCCCCAATGAGCCCATGGGCTGCGACGACACCCAGGGCTCGATCAACCACGGCCAACGCAACAACGGGGGAATGTCGGTGCTGTTCTTCGACAGCCACGTCGAGTTCAGGACCAACATCGAGATCGACCTGGAGCAGGGCGTGGGCGATCCGCGCACCCTGCTCCGCCTGCTGCGCAACTAGTGCGCTGTCAACTGTCACCTGATGTGTTCGCCATCCTTCTCGACGAGCGACGGCCTACCCCGGCATCCGCGGGGGCTTTGCCCCCACACCCCCAGGATTTATCGCTTTGTGGCCGCCGGCACTGCCGGTCCCGCGTCCCTTCGGACGATGCCGGTGGCCCGAATGCGGTAAATCCCAGGGGGTCTGGGGGACGGGTCCCCCAGGCGCACTGCGCGGTCGAGCAGCGCCGTTGCCTCTG
>JADHXT010000084.1 GCA_016782825.1 Candidatus Brocadiia bacterium
GCCGTGGGACCTTCAGGAGCGTACGGGCTCTTGAGCGAGCCATCCGGGAGTACCTCGACACCCACAACGAAAGCCCCAAGCCATTCGTCTGGACCGCTACAGCGGAAGAGATCTTCGGCAAGATCTACAGACTTTGCGAACGAATCTCTCACGCAGGACACTAGCGGGGCGCTACGGAATGTCAAGCCATCGAGCTGAGCTTGCCCATCCGTGGCCACACCCTCTTCCTGCACCCCGTTGCTGCCGCTCTGACACTGCTCCGCCCCAATGGTCTTCTCGAACGCCTTCCCCAAGCACCACACCGCCAACGCGGTCTCGTTCCGGCCGAAGCTCTGGCTCGACTGCCAGTTGCCATCTCGGTCTTTGTCGCCGTGGCCGGCACCGGGCGTGCTGCTGCATCGCGCGTTGCGCGAGGCCACGAACGTGGGTTGCAGGCAGTTGGGCATGGAGTATCCTGCTGGGGCAGAGCACATGGGTTCGCCAGGGGCGAGCGATAGGACACAGGACTCACGAACCAAAGGATGGTCGGGATGGTCTCACTTAGCGAGAAGTTCGCCGGCTGCATCGCGGCGTCGTGGGTGGGCTCGGCGATGGGCGCGGCCGTTGAGGGATGGTCGCCCGAGCGGATCGAGCAGACACACGGTCATCTGGACCGGCTTCTACCTTACTGCCATTATGCGGGACGGACAGAGACACGCTGGGAACGTCCACCTGGCACGACAGAGGACGGCATCGAACGACAGCGGCTTCTCGCAACGGCCATCATCGAGAAGCAGGACCGGATCCTGGCTCGCGATCTGGTGGCGGTATGGCTTCGCGACCTGGATCCGGCGAGGTCCGCCTACAAGCAGGAGGACTACGACCGGGCGCTGCTCGAGTTCGCGCGGGCAGGGGCTCCCCCGGAACTGCTGGGGAGCATGCGAGGCGTGGTGGACAACGTCGGGCCAGCCAGGGCTTCGCATTCGATCGGCCTGATCAACGCCGGGGATCCTCGAAGCGCGGCAGACGACGCCTATGAGTTCGGGCAAGTCTACCTGACAAGGACCTCGGTCGCGCTTCGTTGGGCTGCGCTCTACTGCGCGGCCATAGCGGCGGCCTGCCGCCCGGAAGCCACGGTGGAGTCCGTCGTCCGAACCGCACAGGAGTTTGCCGACTACCGTGGAGCGCAGGGCCAGGTGTTCTCAAGCTACGACAGGGTGGCCAAGGAGCTCGATCGGGCGCTTGAGATCGCTGGGCGCAGTCAGGATGTGGGGGCGATGCGCGATGAGTTCTGCAGGATCTACACCGGCGGGTCCTACATCGTCTACGGGGGCTCCCAGGCGAATGAAGTCGTCGCAAAGGGCATAGCCGTCTTCGCGTTCACCCGGGGCAATCCCAAGGACGCGATCCTGACCGCAGTGAACTTCGGGCGGGACACGGACTGTCTGGCGGCCATAGCTGGCGGGCTTGCGGGAGCTCTGTCGGGAACAGAATCGCTTCCGCCAGACTGGCTCAAGCAAGTTGATGAGGCCACCCAACAGGACCCATACACGAACTGCCGACGGACGATCGCGGATACCGCGGAAGGTCTCTACGGAGCCTTCCGGGCTCGACTGGCCAAGCTGGCAGACTACGTCGACACGATGAGCGATGCCTAGTCGGAGCGGGACCATCGGGCAGGGGGGAAGCCTGGGCCTGCACCTCCTCACCGCTCCCACGCCTCAAGGCAGCACTCTCCCAGCATCGCCCTCGTCCCATCATCATGACTCCAGTGCCTCTCAACCCAGTGCAGGAACTCCTTCGGGACACGGCCCCTGACCCAGACCTTGGAGCGGGTGACGCGATGACGTTCCGACTGATGGCGGTCCTCCCGAGCTACCCCAGGCGATCGATCCCTTTTCCACTCCGTCCACTTCGCCTTCCTGCCTTCCGACCACCGCTCTCGCGCAGCCGCCTTGTGCCATTCTCTCTTCATCCACTTGTCCGGCCTTGGGACTCGGTTTGTTGCCGAGGTTCTCTCGGATGGGCGAGAGGAACTGGTCTCGGCTCTCCATGCCGGTCAGTAGACGATGACGGCCACGGCTAAAGGCGGGGAGCGCCGGCATGTGGCACCACGAGGCCACAGAGCGGGCGGACCGTCATTTCCGGCCGGGCGCGAGTGCGTCACCCGGGCGGGGCTGTCCCGGCTTGGGCCGCATGGTGGCCTCGGACCACATCTGGCGCGTGATGTGGTCCTCCATGATGTGCTGGTAGAAGCGGATCCAGGTGGTCTCCGTCCGCTTGCGGCCATACTCGGGGTCGCCGCCGGGGCGGTTGTCGCCCTCGAAACGTCCGGCGTCGCTCGTCGGCACCAGCTCGTCGGGATAGTGCAGCACGTGGCGGAACATCCAGTCAATCTGGTGCAGCCACTCGTGCAGTTCCATCTCGCCGTCGGTCTCGCCCTTGAACGGGTAGTTGGTGCGCCAGGGAATGTTGACGAAGCCCGCCCCGCCCACGTCGGCGCTGCTCGCAAACGTGGCGGCGATCCAGGGCGCCGGCACGTCCGGTCCCCGCTTCCCGTTGAACTTCACGTAGCAGAAGACCGTGTCGACCTGCTTGCCCTTGAGGAGGCGATCGGTGAAGGGGCGCACGAGGTGGGGCGCGGGGCAGAACGGCCCCTTGCCGCTGCCGTGGAGCTTGGTCAGCGGCTCCTCGATGACCGCGAAGTCCGCGTCAATCCGCAGCATGCCGCTCGAGTAGTGGAAGACGTGCTTGGCGAAGCAGCCAAAGCTCGCGCGGATTCTCCTCTCGTCGTCCGGGCTGACGGTCTTGTGAATCTTGACTGTCTTGTCGCCATCCTTCCACGAGAAGCCCAGGTGCCGGAAGATGACCACCAGGACCTTCCAGGGAAGGGCCTTGCTTCGCTCGGTGTTGCGGGGCGCCTTGGGGCGGAGGCCCTTGATATGGGCTCGGGCCTCGACCCGCTGCGCTTCGCTGGACACGCAGCGGTCGAGCACGCGCTCCCAGGCCCCGAGGGCGGCGGGCCAGTCCCGTGCCTTCTCCGCGGCGAGCGCCTTTGTGCGACAGGCGGCAGAGTCCATCTCTGCCCCGTAGCCCACGCCTGCGAGGAAGACAAGGGCAACGCCGAGAAGACAAGAGAGCCGGCGCACCGGCGACCGCTCACACTCCGCCACCTTAGTTCTCCTGACACCTGAGTTGCACAAGCGGGCTCACGGTACGGCCGTCACGATTCTACCCTCGCCGCCCGTTACACTCAACCGGCAACTGGGGAGCCCACCAATACACAAACGGGAAGCGTACTACCCGGTGTTCGCCCTCAAGGACGGGACCATCTCCCGGCCTGACCTCGAATGCCTCTCCGTCGTCACTATGGCGGCTGGCAGGATCGCCT
Source organism: Candidatus Brocadiia bacterium (assembly GCA_016782825.1). GTDB lineage: Bacteria > Planctomycetota > PUPC01 > DSUN01 > DSUN01 > BS750m-G60. The sequence goes on from JADHXT010000084.1 coordinate 3,371, forward strand.
ACCTGCGCCTGCCCCGCCACCCCGCCTTCCTACCCTCTGACCAACGCTCTCGCACACCCGCCTTGTGCCATTTGCGCCTCATCCACTTGCAGGACTTGGTCCGCTTGACATTGTCGACTGCTCGCTCGATCTCCTCCTGGCATGACGTCATGTCGACCACCTTAGACAACCGTCTCCCTCAACTCCAGCGCCAGTCCTGCCCAGACATCGCCTACTATCTTGTCACACCGTCCGCAATACCCGCCGAGCAGCTCATCCTCGGCAGCTCCACACATTCTGCATCTTCTCATCTTGTTCACCTCCAGCCCGCCTTCAGGCGAGCTCAGTTCGTCAGGTTGCTGAGCTTGCCTTCAGCCGTCCCTGGGGACTCGGTCTGTTGCCGAGATCTCTCCTCGGAAGGGTGAGAGGGGCGGCGTAGCTTTGGCACTCGGCGAAGCCGCCTTTGTTTTCAATATGGAAGACAACTCCGCGGCAACCTGCCCAGACCAGCCACCCTCACCGCTCCCACACCTCAAAGCAACACTCGCTCAGCATCCGTCGCGCACTTCTCTCATGCATCCACCGCCCCTCAGCCCAGTCCAGGAACTCCTTTGGGACGTGACCGCGGACCCAGACCTTGGGCTGGCTGACTCGGGAATGGCTCGGACGATGGGTCGCGTCCCGGCCTGCCTTGCGGGAACGCCGCTCCTTCCACTCCACCCACCTCGCCTTCCTGCCCTATGACCAGCGACTTCGGGCAGCCGCCTTGTGCCACTGCCTCCTCGTCCACCTGTCCAGCTTGGTTCGCTTGATGCCGTCGATGGCGTGCTCGATCTCATCACGCCATGCCGTTCCTGCTGACCCGACAGCGTGTCTCTCAACCTCCATCTTGATCCGCCTCCGACTCGACCCATTCACCAAGGCCCTTCTGCTCCTGGACCACAACCCTGCCGCACCGCGGGCAGCAAAGGCCCCGCTTGGTTGCCTCCACCAATCCGTCACACCACCCACATCTGGCCATCGTCTTCACCCCCAGCCCGCCTCGAGGCAGGCTCAGCTCGTCGAGTTGCTGAGCGTGCCTCGTGGCGCCTCTGGGGACTCGGTCTGTTGCGGAGCCCCTCTTCGCGATGTTGGGGAGAGGGGCGGCTGTTGCTGCCGGCCACGATACCCCGGACGGTCCGATCTACTTTCCATATGGAAGAGAATGGCAGCCGGCGCCGCCTACCCTCGTACCCTCACCCCTCCCACACCTCAAAGCAGCACCCACTCAGCATTGCCCGCGTCTCACCGTAATGACTCCAGTGCCTCTCAACCCAGTCGAGGAACTCCCGAGGGACGTGGCCCCTGCCCGTGGTGCTGTCGGGTCGGGGCGATCGAGTACGACGCCGCCGACTACCCGCGAGCCAACGAGTTCGTCGCCTCGCACGTCTACGTCTTCGACGTCAACCCGCCCAATGGCCTCGAGCTCCTGGAGCTCTACGCCGCGGCGTTCGAGAAGGTGATGGGCGGCCTCGACCAAGTGCTCGCCTGACCGGCATCCGTGTGGGGCATTGCGAACTTACGCCGTGAGGACGTTGTCGAACGAGCGAAGGCTCTTGGATGCCGCTGCGTTGACGGTCGCCGGAAGCACAAGCGGTAGGCCCGCACGCTGATCTCGAACCACGCAATCCCTTGACAGGAAACGAGAACGGGACTACAGATAGGGACAGGGAGATTCGCCTGAGACCCGCGAGCAACGACTCGGAGTGCTCCCGATGCTCGCGAAGGGCTACATCAACACGAAGGAGATGGCCTGATGGCGCGGAAACAACGAGCTACTCGCCGCCGGTTCCTGGGCGCCACGGCGGCAACCGCCGGCGGGATGCTGATCCCCGGCGAGGTCGGACTGGGCGCCGAAGCAACCACTCCCCCGGCCGACTTCCCTTCGACGGATCACTTCTGGTATCGCCCGCAGCCGGCCGGCCTGTTTGTCGACTCGCAGCGCGACAACAAGGCCTTCGGCTATGCGGACGGCAAAGTGTTCCTGTCCGAGGACAACGGCCGCACCTGGCCGCATAGCATCGCGTTCCCCGACGCTCGCCACATCGTGTTCAGTTGCATTCTGAAGAACGGGAACATCCTCTTCAGCGCGCTGGCAAAGCTGTACCTCAGCACGGACAGCCTGAAGACGTACAAGCAGATCACGGTGAAGGATACCGACGGCAGCGACTACACCCCGCATACGCCCAAGACCCCCGGCCGCCCCGGCTGGTACTTCCACACCATCGCGGGCGTCAACACGTGGGATGTGAAGGGGGAGGAGATGCTGGTGTGGGGGAACTACTGCAACGTGATTGGCGGCGCGGCGCCGGTCAACATCTACTACTCGACCAACAGCGGGCAGACCGTGAAGATCGCGTATTCGTTCGGACAGAACCCGTACAACCGGGACAACGGCTCCGGGGGTGGAGGCAAGACAGGCACGTCGCTTGGCAACGCCGACAACCCGGTCGTCTGCCGCCACGTTCACGACGTGGCGTATAACCCGGCCGAAAACGCGTTCTATGCCTGCACAGGCGACTTCGATCGAGCGGAGGGGCACGAGTGCCACTGGCTGAGAGGCACCTATGACGCCGGCAAGGACGAGTGGCATTGGAAGGTCATCGTGTCGGACAGAATGAACTCGCGATACAAATGCGGCGGCATCAACTTCGTCGACGGCAAGCTCTACTGGATCAGCGACTCCAACGGCCCCAAGCCGTACGACAGAGGAGTCTTTCGGTGCGACCCGGGCGACATAGCCAATCCCGCGAAGCACACGCTGCTCTTCAATCCGGGGGTAGAGTCCGGCAACATGATCATCCAGGACGGCGTCATCCTGGCGTCGCATTGCGCGCCCGCGTCGCCGATGGCCACGGGATTCATCGTTTCCCTGGATTTGGGCAAGACCTGGGCGCAGTACGATCTCAAGGAGCTCGGCAGGCGGTCGCCCTGCCGCTTCCACCGGAAGAATGGTGAGGGATGGTTCAGGGTGGACCTGAGATCGAGCTGGGTCACGCCCGCTGGGATGATGTTCATCAAACCAAAGAAGCGTTAGTACGGTAGCACGAAGACGGTCTCCTTTGCGCTGCCAGAGACCACACTGGAATCCGCGAGAGTTCATATGAATAGCAGGGCACGAATACGGCGAATGGCCTTGGTGAAGGCTGGCGTTACGCTCTGCGTGGTGATGGTCACCAGCGCAACGGCAGGCCAGGCTGGAGCGGCTGGGCTGCGAGTCGGTTGGGCCACGACGAACATCACCCCGGATAAGCCCGTCCTCATGCCCGGGTTTCACGGGAAGAGGATTTCCGGCGGTGTGCGAGACCCTCTCACGGCGACGGTGCTCGCGCTGGAGAGCATCGGGCCGGGCGGTGACGTTGCCGAGCAGGCCATCATGGTCTCGTGTGATTTGATCGCGATCAACAGATCGACCCAGGACTCCGTCAAGGAGATCATCAAAGACAGGCTTCCCGGTTTCGATTCCGACAAGCTGTTCCTCAATGCGACCCATACTCATCAGGGCGCGCTCGCCCAATCGGGGGTATTCAAGGGCGTGTTCCGCCTGACTCCTGCGGAACGGGCCAGAGGGGTGATGACGGGAGACGAATACGGCAAGTTCCTGGTGGGCCGCGTTGCGGAAGCGGTTGTGAAGGCGTGGAAGGAGCGCAGACCCGGCGGCCTCAGTTGGGCACTCGATCAGGCCGTGGTGGGGTTCAACCGGAGGTACGTGTACTTCGATGGCAGTGCCAGGATGTTGGGGCCTGTCAACACCGCGGAGTTCGACTGCGTCGAAGGCGTCGAGGACCACGGTCTGTCTCTGCTCTTCTTCTGGGACACGGACAAGAAACTGACCGGGATCGTGATCAACGTCGCTTCGACGGCCCAGGCCGAGCAGGGCGGGAGCCGCATTTCGGCGGATTTCTGGCACGACGTGAGGAAGGAGATCGCGGCGCGGCACTCCAAGGACGTGTTCGTCTTCCCGCAATGTGGCGCCGCGGGCGACATTTATAACTCTGGCAAGTTCCGTCACCGAGCCGAAGCCGCGATGGCCGCACGCAAGGGGATTTCGTGGCGGCAGGAAATCGGCCGACGCATCGCCGACGGGGTGGGCCGAGCCCTGCCCGTCGCTCGGACGGGTGTCGACTTCAAGCCTGTGTTCAAGCATACGGTCGCGCGAGTCGATCTCCCCGTCGAGGATCCACCCGCGCCGCCGTTCTACATTACCGATCCGGTGAAGCCGGCGGAATTCCACGTGGTCCGGCTCGGGGATGTTGCCGTGGTGACCAACCCGTTCGAGTTGTTCGTAGACTACGGGATCCGGATGCAGGCGCGCAGCAAGGCCGTGTTGACATTCGTGGTCCAACTGTCCTGCCACGCGAGCGGCTATCTGCCCACCGCCAGGGCGGTGCGGGGAGGCGGCTACAGCGCCGTCGAGTACCTCGTCGGCCCGGACGGCGGGCGAGTGCTCGTCGATGAAAGCGTCAAGCGAATCAATGCGCTCTGGCCGTAGGCAAGGAGAACACGATGGCCATGCCACGGGGGAAACATCTCACGCGGCGGGGATTCCTGGGAACGGCTGCGGCCGTGGCGGCGCCCTACGTCGTTCCCTCCTCGGTTCTGGGGAAGGGAACAGCGGTCGCGCCCAGCGAACGCGTCGTGGTGGGCTACATCGGAACCGGAGTGCAGGGACTGAAGGCCAACCTGCCCATGCTGTTGGGCTTGCCACAGGCCCGGGTGGTCGCCGTCTGCGATGTCTGGAAGCAGAACCGCGACCGGGCCAAGAGCCGGGTCGACGCCCACTACAGGAACAAGGAGTGCCGAGACTACGTGGACTTCCGGGGCATATTGGCCCGGGAGGACATCGATGCGATCGGCATCGCCACGCCCGACCACTGGCACGTCCCCATGGCCGTTGCGGCGGTGAGAGCCGGCAAGGACGTGCACGTCGAGAAGCCGTTGGGAATCAGCCTGGCCGAGGGCCTGGCCTGCCGGGACGCGGTCAAGCGCTTCGGCCGCGTGTTCCAGTACGGCACGGAATCGCGGTCCGTCACGAGTTGCCGCCTGGCGTGCGAGCTTGTGCGCAATGGGCGAATCGGTGAGATCCGTGAGATCCAGGTGGACGTCCCGGATCCTCCGAAGCGCAATCCCCCCAGGCCGCCGCAGCCGGTGCCCCCGGGGTTGGACTACGACCTGTTCCTTGGTCCGGCACCCTGGCGGCCCTTCACGATTCTGCCGATGGCGGGCGCCTATCCCTATCCCTGGTACTATGTTCGCGACTACTGCGTGGGCTGGATCAACAACTGGGCCGCGCATCTGCTCGACCTGCTTCAGTGGGGCTTCGACACCCACCTGGCCGGCCCGTGGGAGGTCGAGGGCACCGGCGTGATCCCCACCGAGAGCGATCACGACGTGGTGGTCCGATGGGACGTGCGCATCCAGTTCGCGAACGGGGTCAGGATGACCTTCCGCGGCGGCGGACAGGTCACTCGGTTCATCGGCACCGAAGGAGAGATCGCCTTGCGCTACGGGGGCCTGGCGGACGACAAGACCAAGGCCCTGGTACAATCGTCTCGCAGCTCAGGGGGCCACTCTCTGCCGGTGAGCACAAATCACGAACAGAATTTCATCGAGTGTGTCAAGACCCGCCGCACCCCAGTGAGCTCTATTGACGACGCCGTGCGCTCCGACACCATCGGGCACGTCTCAGAGATCGCGGTTCGGACCGGGCGCAAGATCACGTGGGACCCAGTCAAAGAAGCGATCATCGGCGACCCTGAGGCATCGCGCCTTCTTTCGCGCGTCCTGCGGGAACCGTGGCAGATATAGGGCCACAGGCCACGCCCGCCAGCGTCGAATCCGGCACAGGCCAGGGGCCTTCCGCGCCGCTCTCGCCGACTGTGAGGCCTGCACCCCGGTCGCCCGTCCAGGCCGGAGGGAACTGGTATCGGATCATGGGAGCGGCGGGCGAACGGCGGGGTTGGCGTTCTGGGCATGGTAGATCGCGATCAACTCCGCGAACGCCTTGTTGCAGCGATCGTTCGGCGAGCCACCGTTGGCTTTCAGCTCGGCATCCAGCAGCGCTCGCAGGTAAAGCTGCCGCCACCGCCAGGATTTCCGAACCCGCGGCGCAAGCCTCTTGTCGATCTGCTGAACGCTGGCGTAGGCTTCCTCCGCGCCGGGGTCGGCTCGGGGCTTCGCCCCGCGAGAAGGGAACCAGTTCAGGTCCAGCTTCACGCCTGCCAGCTTGCCGGGCCACCAGCGCATGTGATGGTTCCGCTCCAACGTCGCGATGACCTTCAGAGTCTCGTCCACGACCTCGGGGGAGAACTCGTAGGCGACGTATTCGCGCAGGGTGTCTTCCGCCGGTCGATCGCTCCAGTAGAACTGGCTGTACACCACCTTGGTGATGTCCTCGTAGATGCCCTCGGAGTAAGGGAAGCCGCCCGCGATCTTCTGCTTGACGGCGTTCCATTGACGCTGGACGTGGCGTGGCAAGGGCGTGGCCCCGAAGCCGCCCCAGGGAAAGGTGTTGTGCATGCTGATCTCAGGAAAACCGACCATCGGCAGCCCGCCCGGCATCGGTCGCGTGGTTCCCTCCGCCAGCACATAGTCCGCCCAGGGCTTCCTCGCGGCAAAGGCCTTTGCCAGTCCCTGCCATTCGCCCTCGTCGAACATCCAGGCCGACACGATGATCTGCACTCCTGGCAGCTTCTTCCGGGCCAGCGCGGCGAGCGGCTCCGCCGCTTTCAAGAAACCGTTGCTGCCCCAGGGACGGCACCGAACGCAGCCGCACCCACCCGCGTCGTAGGGCCAGATCCACACATACCGCGGGCGCAAGTCGGCACACCAATCGAACTCCTGACCGAGGACGTTCAGAATGTACTCCATCCCCGCAGGCTTGCTCGGGCAGACCTGCCACGTGTAGCGGGCCCCCCGCATGCCGCCGGGGTCCGCGCGCAGAGCTGGAGGCGAGTTCTTGTAGGCCTCGTTCGCGATCACGACGAGGCTAACATCCAGGCCGATGTTCTTCGCTGCCTCGCAGATCGCATGAAGACGTGCGCGGAATTCGACGGCCTTGGGATCGTCAAAACCGTCGCCGCAATAGCGCATGTCGTACCAGACGACCAGTGCATTGAACCCCCAGAGCCCCAGTTCTTCCACGTAACGTTGGATCTCCTCGATGGGCGCATCGTGGTAGAAGTTGTGGAAGTGGGTGGCGAAGTAGATGCCGCGGACCGGGTAGGAAGGAACTGAAGTTCCGCGCCACGTGCCCGGTGTGAAATCACCTTGGCGGTACCGCGACGTCCGCAGGAACTTGCCCACGCCGTAGAGCAGACCGCGCTCGTCATTGCCGATGATTCGCACGGAGCCGCCGGCGCCGTCGGCGATCTTGAATCCTCCGGCGCCGATGCCCGAATCGATGGCCAGTTCCACCACCAACGGCGCCTCGCCCGAGGTGACGACCTTCGTCTCGCAACGCTGACTGACCTGCTGGGCCAGAACGCGAGCAATGTTCTCCGATACCGGCCCGGCCTGCGGCGGCAGAACCACGCGGACCAGCTTCACGGCGGCAGCGGGCGCCATTCCGGATCTCAGCAGCGCAAGGCAGACAACAGCAGCAGCCATCCTCAT
>JADHXT010000085.1 GCA_016782825.1 Candidatus Brocadiia bacterium
GCCGCCCATCCTGCCGGCGAGCTCGCGGTAGAGGGGGACGGCGTAGCGCTCGAAGCGGTCGAGGCCGATGGGGGGGGCGGTGATGTTGTCGGGCACGTCGATGTAGGGAGCGGGCGATGCGGCGACGATGTCGAAGATGCGGCGCGCGCGCCCGGTGAGAATGGCGATGGTTTCTTCGACGACCTCCGGGCAGTCGGCGAGGTGCATGGAGAGGTCGAGCAGGCCGACCCATTGCACCCAAAGCTGCTGGTAGGGGCTGCGTTCGACGGCGGGGAGCGGGAGGCCGTCGTCGCCGAGCGCGGCGTCGACCTGGCGGTAGGCGTCGTAGTTGTCTCGGACGATGCCGTCGCGGAGGTAGGCGTTGAGGATGCGGTAGTGGTCGGGCGTGCGGACGAAGTGGCGGCAGACGGAGCTGGAGCCGTAGGCTTCCTCGAAGCCGCGCTCCTCGATGAGGGAGCCTTCGGGGGTGACGAGTGTGGAGCGGCGGATGCGGCGGCCGTCGAGGTGGAGGTCTTCGTGTTCGAGGCGGCAGTTGGGGGTGTCCACGCGGTGGACGCTGGTCCACTGGAGGATGCCGACGCGGTGGCGGCCGACGTGTGCCCACACGTCTTCGTTGGGCGCGGCGAGCCCTGTGTATTGGACGAAGGGGACGCGGTCGTGTGGCCGCCCCTGGATGACGGCGAGGATGCGTTCGCGCATCGTCACGGGTGCGGGGTCCTACTCGGCGAATTCGACGAAGTCGTATTCTTCGTGGCGATGGAAGTCGGCGCGGGTGAGGGGGGCGGTGCTCGATGGCTCGCGGCCGGGGAGGTAGACCGAGTAGTTGTAGCGGCAGATGGCGAAGCGCCAGCGGTCGCCGAGCTGCACCTTGGGCGCGGCGTCCTTGAAGGCGGCGAGGGGGATGGCGATTTCGGCGATCCAGCCCTTGTCGCTGTCCCGCCATTCGTTGAGCGTGCCCTGGATCGACACCTTGGCCTTTATGGACGACTCCCACGGCCACCAGCGATCGAAGTGGCCCGCGCCGCGGCGTGCGATGAGCATGTCGAGCGTGGCGCCGGCGGCGTTGACCTCGAACTCGTAGTAGATGTGTTTCGCTTCGTCGGGCTTGAGGAACACCTCGGCCACGTCGTCGAGCCAGAGCTGGCCGTCGTGCTGGGTCTTGACGGCATAGACGTCGCGGTCTTCCATGGTGACGGCGACGTAGAGGTTTTCATCGTCCCAGAGCATGCGGGCCATGGCGAGATCGAGCGGACGCAACTCGAAGCCAGGCACGCGGAAGTCGTCGAGCACCTGCGCCCGCTCCCAGGCCGGTTCGAGCTGGCCGTCGATGACGATCTTGCCGGGGGCGCGGCGGCACTGGAAGAGGCGCGGCTTGCGGCTCTTGAGCGTGGCCTGCGGGCGGCCGCAGCCGGCGCACAGCAGGCCGAGCAGCACGGCACCGAGGACGATGCGTCGCATGGGATTCTCCCTGGATGGGGAAGGAGCGAACGGATGGATGATGGTGCCCATTCTATGAGGCCGCGGGCCGGGCTGTCAAGGAGCCTGCCGGCCTACTCGAGCGGCACGGAGATGCCTGTGACCGACGCCGCGGGAAGCGGGCGCCCGGCCACGGCGGCCCAGGGATGGCGCTCGGTGGCGAGCGTCACCGTGGTGGGGCCTTCGAAGGTGTTCCGCGCCCACAGTTCGGGGCCGGCGAGAGTGGTGACCACGGCCTCGCCTCGCGGCTTGAGGTCGCCGAGTTTCCAGGCGACGGCCACGGCGCGACGCGGATGGCGGTTGATGGCGGTGAGGTGGAGGGTGCGGCGGTCGTCGGAGAGGGTGGCGGCCACGTCCAGACTCGGAAGGCCACGGAAGGCGTCCGCGGTGGCGGCCGCGGGCACGTCCCACGGCCCGCTGTGCTGGGCGTAGAGTCGGAAGGCGAGGTGGAGCGGCGTCTGGACGACCTGCGCCGGGTTGGTGCGCACCGAGCCGATGACGTTGGCCAGGAGCGCGAGGTTGCCGATGGGCACGTCGGAGCCGCAGCGCTGCATGGCGTGGAAGACGCCGGCGGCGTAGAGCCCGTCGGCGAGGCAGTGGCCGCCGCGGATGTGACTCGGTGTGGTATTCCACTCGTCGAAGGTGAGGGGCAGGCGCTTGCCGGCGGCTTGCTCGGCGATCTGCACTGTGTTGCGGAGCGAACGCTCGATGCGGACGGGCGCGCCCACGACCTTGGCCCACACGGCGTCGGTGCACTGGCGCGTATCGTAGCCCGTGTAGTCGTGGACGGAGAGCATGTCCATCGCCGAGCCGCAGATGCGGAGGGCGCGGCGGTTCCAGTCGCCGAAGGTGTCGTCGAACACGCCGCTGGCGATGAGCACGATGCTCGGGTCGACCTTTCGCATGGCGCGGGCGAACTCCACGGCGCGAAGGCCGTAGTGCTCGGGGCCGACATGGCCAAGTTGCCAAGTCCCCCAGAGCTCATTGCCTACCCCCCAATACTTCACGCCGTAGGGTTCGGGGTGGCCGTTGGCGGCGCGCAGTTTGCCCATCGGCGTGTCGGCGGCGCCGTTCACGTACTCCACCCACGCGGCGGCCTCGGCGGCGGTGCCTTCGCCGGCATTCACGCAGATGCACGGTTCGGCGCCCAGCAGGCGGCAGTAGGCGATGTACTCGTCGGTGCCCATGTCGTTGTAGACCCACGCCTTCCAGGCGCGGTCCCAGCGGGTGGGGCGGCGGTCTTGCGGGCCGATGCCGTCGCGCCAGTTGTAGCCCGAGGCCATGTTGCCGCCGGGCCATCGGAAGGTGGGGGGCTTGGCCATGCGGGTGACTTCGAGCACGTCGCGGCGGTAGCCCTGCACATTGTCCGCCGGCATAAGCGAGGCCGCGCCGACCCAGAGGCAGCCTGGGCCTTTGGCGGTGATGGCGAAGGAGCCATCGCTGGTGCCGTGGCTGGGCGCGAGCGGACACGAGAGCGTTTGCCACCCCGTGCCTCTCAGACGGAAGGTGTGGCGGGCCAGCGTGCCGCGCGCATCACGGAGCGCCACGGTCACGGCGTCGGTCGTGCCTTTGGCCCGCACCACGATTCGCGTGGCATAGGCCCTGCCCTTCTGGAGTTCGAGGCCGTTCTGCGCGATGCCACCCTCCCCTGCTCCACGATCGATGCGCTGGCTCTGCGGCTCGGCATAGGGCACGGCGGTGTCGGCAGTGTAGCCCTTGGCCCGGCCCGTCGGCTCCCACTTCCACACCACGCCCGTCGAAGTGTTGGGGCCGATGAACTTGCGGTTGTGCAGCCGCTCGTCCCAGATACCCTGGAAGATGCAGTGGCCGAGGAACTCCAGGAAGAAGCCGCGCTGGAGGCCGGGCAGCCGCGTGGTGCTCGGCGAGCCGAGGCGCACCGTGGCCTTGGCCGATACCGGTGCCGTCGGCGCGCGCTGTGGCGTCAGCTCCACGTAATCCACGTCGAGCGCTCCGGCGGGATTCGGCCCGAAGGACTTGCCCATGAGGCCCACGAACTGCGGCCTGAGGCCCCCGCCGTACCAGCAGCCGGCCTCGGTCCACTTGGCCTGCCCGGGCGTGCGGTGGCGCAGGTGGTAGGTGTCCACTCGCCGGGCGATCTGAATCTCCACGTCCCTCGCCTCGACGGCGGTGCGGATGTAGGCGCCGCGCCCGGTAGGCTCGGCCCAGAGCGTGGGGCGGGTGCTGTCGGGGTAGAGTTGCTTGCTGAGGAAGGGTCCCCACGCGAGGACCCGCTCGTTCGAGAAGCCGACGACGAGGGCGAGGTGGAGGTTCGAGTCGGGCTTCCAGTCGGCCATGGCCACACGGGCGGAAAGGTGCCAGTCGCCGTCGGGAGCCGGGGTGCGGAGGAAGGCGGCGCGCGGCTCGCGGCCCCAGTGGTTGAAGCCGACGCGGGTCTGCGGCACGGTGAGGCGCAGCCAGCCGGCCCGTGAGCCGAGCGACACCGTGGGCCCCTTCGCGGGCACATGCCAGGTCCAGCGTTGGCTGAGTGTCTTTGCGTCAAAGCCGTCGCGCCACGGCGCCGCCACCGCACTCGCCGCGATCAGCACGATGGCGATGGACAGCACTCCGCAACTCATGGCGCGCTCCTCTGCCGGGGTCGCAACGTTGCCCGCTTCACTCACCGTCGTCGCCCTCGCCGGCCATCTGCGACTCCCAGGCGGGGGGGATCAGCCGGTAGGACGACATGTCCTTCAGTCCGACCACGCGGCTGCCCTTCACGTGCAGCGCGTCGACCGGCTCGCCGTCGTAGTCGAAGCGCGTGGCGAACAGGTCGGCCGCCCGGCTCGTGTCGCCGTCCTGGACGGGCGAGGCATCGTCGTTGTTGAGCGCCACCACCAGGTAGCCGTCGGGCATTTCCACTCGCACGCGGTAGCCGCCGGGCACGTCCTCGACACTCGCCCCCGCAGGCGGCTCCTGGTCGACACGGTGAGGGCGGATGAGCGTGATGAACTCCACTCGCTGCTCGGGCACGCTGGTGTGTGCCGTCAGGTGGCACTCGGTGAGGTCCGCCTGGCCCTGCGGCGGCGGGTCGAAGCGGTCGGTCACCTCGATGTCGAGCGTCATGGGCGTGAGGAACGCCACACGGCACCCGGCCGCGCCGTTCACCACGCGGATATCGCGCGGGCCGCGCACGTCCACGGCGGTGGGCATGTGCAGGAACCACTGGAAGAGCGACGGAACCGCGGCCTCCAGGCGGTCGTAGATGAGCAGCACGCAGGGCTTCACGAAAAGGACGTGGCGGGTAAAGCGTCGGAGGTGGCGCCCGTAGGCCTGGCCGGCCTCGCCGGCCACATAGTCGAAGAACGGCGAGGCGTGGAAGGCCAGAATCTGCCCCTTGGCCGTGGGCACGCGGCGGCCCTGCCCCTGGCCGTTCACCGTAATGGAGTTCACGCTGCGGGTGTGCCACATCCAGTTGCGGTGGTGGTCGCTGCCGGGAAAGTCGCGCCGGCCGCTTCGGATCAGCAGGCGCTCGCCGAACGCCGACAGCAGGAAGGCGTTTTGCGCCTCGTAGCCGTGGCTCTGGGTGCCGAACGGGCTGCTCTTGAGCATCACCTGCACGTTGTCGCTGGCGCTCGTGAGTGTGGTGTTGAGCACAGCGATGCCCGTGCCGCGGAAGCACCGCGACGTGGGCAGCGTGCTCGGGCACTCGGCCCGTTGCGCCACGGCCTCGCCCCGCACGAACCCCACGTAGCCACTGGGCAACGGGGCGCCGCCATGGGCGTTCACGTACCATTGCCAGTGGGGGTTGCGCATGCGTGCGGTCAGCAGGCTCATGGCATCGAGGTTGTCGTGCGACTCGTGCCGCGAGCTCAGGTCGCCGAAGCCGGTGCCGCGTGCCCCCGGGGGCTGGAGGTACATGGCGTGGTAGCCCGCCTGGCGGAAGTAGGGCTTCTGAAAGGCGTCGATGCCCAGGGCCGAGCGCATCACGTCGGCCCACCAGCCGAAGCGCCGCAGGTAGCTCGCCCAGTAGGGCAGGCCCTCGTGCCAGCCGCCGTCGTCGTCGCCCCACACGGGATAGGTGCTGAAGAAGACGTTGGCAGCAAACCACACCCACTCGGCCGCATCGGGAATCTCGTCGAGGAAGGCGATGCCCACCTCGCCCAGGAAGTGCCAGGCGCGATTGGTGTGGCTGCCGAAGGGACGCCAGATGTGCGTGTGGCCGAGGTGCGAGTGAATCTCGCGCCCGCGATAGGTCATCACGTGGCGGCACAGGCCCCGCTCGCCCTCGCTCAGCCGATCGTGCAGGAATGTGTAGGCGCGCGCGAACAGATAGGCGTAGGGCAGGCCGGCCTCGTAGTTGTAGCCGAAGCTCGTGCTGCCCTGGAGGTTCCAGCGCGCGGCATCGAGCAGCAGGCGCCGCGCCAGTGCGGCGTAGTCGTCCTGCCCGCCCACCAGGGACGTGAAGGCCAGCGTGGCTGCGCTGTTGAGCACGTCGATCGCGTGCAGGCGGTTTCCCCACCAGATGGCCCGCCACTCGTTGCCCGTGCGGTCCATGTCGGGCGGATACTCGGGGGGCTCGTCGGTCGGTGGCGGGTTCACGAGCAACTGGTCGCACTCGGCCACGAGGCCCGCGTAGAGGTCGCGCCGCACGCCGCCGGCCAGCTTCCGCAGCTCCAGCAGGTCCTCGGGGCGGATGAAGAGCCGCGGATGCTCCCGCGGGATTCGGCCCAGCAGTTCCTCGCGGCCGGGCATGGCGAAGGCCACGGCGTCGGGCGGGATGTGGAACATCCGCGCGTTGCACCAGTCGCTCTCCTCGCCGTGCTTGTCGAGGTAGCGGAAGCGCCAGAACCATCGGCCGGGCACAAAGGGCTCGGGCGGGCAGTGGCAGTTGTAGGTGATGGCACCGGCTCGGTAGGCGACGGAGCCGAAGTAGGCGTTGCGGCTGCACTCCAGCTCGTAGCCTGCGGCGCCGCCCTGGGGCCGCCACACGAAGGCCGGCGGGTTGGTGGTGCACACCTCGTCGCGCGCGGGACGGTGGCCCCACTCGCCGGGAGCCGCCGCGCCGTTGTAGAGCTTGATCGGCCCCCCGCGCCTGCTCATCGCGCCTCCCGCACAGGGCCTGCCGCCGCCGGCGACCCGAGGGGTCCTCGGCCATGCTTCACTTGCTTGCCATCCGTCCACAGGTGCTCAATGGCCTTCCCCTTTGCATCGCGTCGCTCGGCCACCAGAAACGTGGTGCCGGCAAGGAACCACACGCGGCCGTCGGGGAGCTTGAGACTCGTCCGCCCGCCAGCGCCCTTCTCCAGCGTGCACCCCGGCTTCTCGCCCGCTCGGTGGGGGCGGATAAGGGTCACGAACTTCGCCTCCGTGGCTGGCTTGGGCGTGGCCGCCGTAAGGTGCCACTCCACCAGCTTGATCCGCGGGCGCGGCGGCGGGTCGAACTTGTCGGTGAGCGCCAGCGCAAGGCCGGCCGGCTCGATGAAGGCCACGTCGCACGCGGCGCCGCCGTTCGTCACGCGAACGTCGCCCTGCCCGTTCACGATCATCTTCGTGGGCGAATGGAGGCGCCACTCGAAGGTGGACGGCTTGGGCGCCTCCAGGCGGTCGACGATGACGATGAGGTGGGGCTTCACAAACAGCACCTGGCGCTGGAAGCGCTTCAGCAGCCCGCCGTAGGCCTCGACCGCCTCGCCGGCCACGTAGTCCAGTGTCGGCGACGTGTGGAAGGCGGTGATGCGCCCCAGGGCGGTGGCCGTGCGGCGTCCCTGGCTCTGGCCGTTCACGGTGATGGAGTTCACGCTCTTGGTATGCCACATCCAGTTCTTGTGGTGCGTGCTGCCGTAGATGTCGCGTCGGCCGCTGCGGATGAGCAGGCGCTCGCCGTAGGCGTAGAGCAGAAAGGAGTTCTGCGCGTCGTAGCCGTGGCTCTGGGTGCCGAAGGGGCTGCTCTTGAACATGAGCTGCACGTTGTCCTTCGCATCGAGAAGCGTGGTGTTGAGCATGGCCTGGCCCGTGCCGCGGAAGCAGCGCGACGTGGGCAGGTCGGTGGGCTCCTTGGCCGCCACCTTGGGCAGCGACCCGCGAAGGAAGCCGATGGTGCCGCCCGACTGCACGGGGCCGCCGTGGGCGTCCACGTACCACTGCCAGTAGGGATTCCTGGCCTGCACGGCGAAGATGCTCATGAGCTCGCGGTTGTGCGACGAGCGACGGTGGGCCGTCAGGTCGCCGAAGCCGCCGCCGCGCGTGCCCGGGGGCTGAAGGTACATGGGGTAGTAGCCCACTTGGGAGAAGTAGGGCTTCTGGAAGGCGTCGATGTCCATGGCCGCCTTCATCACGTCGGCCCACCAAGTGAAGCGGCCGATGTAGCTCGACCAGTAGCTCATGCCCTCGTGCCAGCCGCCGTCGTCGTCGCACCACACGGGGTAGGCGTTGAAAAACACGTTCATGGCAAACCACACCCACTCCTCGGCCTCGGGGACCTCGCCGAGGAAGGCGATGCCCACCTCCCCGAGGAAGTGCCACGCGCGGTTGGCGTGGCTGCCGTAGGGGCGCCACAGGTGCTGGCGGCTGAGATGCTGATACATCTCCTGCCCCCGCACGCGCATCACGCGGCGGCAGAGCGCCCTCTCGTCGTCGCTCAGCAGGTCGTGGAGGAAGGTGTAGGCGCGGGAGAAGTAGTAGTTGTAGGGCATGCCGGCTTCGTCGTTGTAGCGGAAGCCGGTGCTGCCCTTCGGGTCCCACGCCGCGGCCTCGAGCAGCAGGCGCTTGCCAAGCTGGCCATACTCGTCCTTGCCGCCGAGAAGGCGCGTGAAGCCCAGCGTGGCCGCGCCGTTGAGCACTTTGGTGGTGTAGACGCGGTTGCCCCACCACATCTTGCGCCACTCCTCGCTCAGCCGCACGGTGCCAGCGGGGTACTTGGGCGGTTCGGCCGTGGGCGGAGCGCGCTTGAGCAGCTTCTCGCAGTCGCGCACAAGTGCCTCGAAGGCGGCCTTGCGCTCGCCGGCGGCCAGGCGGCGGAACTTGGGCAATTGCTCGGGCCGCACGAACAGGCGGGGATGGCTCTTGGGAATGCGGCCGAGCAGCGTCTTGCGGTCGGGCATCGGGAAGGGCCGCGCGTCCTGCGCAACGGTGAACGAGCGGGTGCGGCTCCACGCCGACGGGCCGCCCTTGGCGTCCACGAAGCGGACGCGCCAGTGCCACGTGCCGGCATCGAGGGTTCGGGGGGGACAGTGGCAGTGGTAGCGGAGGCCGGCGGCCTGATACTGCGCGGCGCCAAACGCCGCGTCGCGGCTCGCCTGGAACTCATACGTGGCGGCGCCGCGCTGCGGCCGCCACACGAAGCCGGGCGGGTTCACGGCCGGGGTGGAACCGTGCCGGGGCCGGAAGCCCCATTCCCCTGCCCCGCCGGGCCGGTCGTCAAACGCACTCTCGCCCGCGAGCCCCGCCGCGCCAGCCAGGCAGGCGACGGCCAACACGAGGCCCCGCGTCCAACGTCTCCGTGCCATGCCACTCTCTTTCCCCCTCCCGCTCAGACCTGCCGCGACCGGTCATTCCCCAGGGAATCCCTCCGCGCGAATCCGCGCGCCCACGGCTCGCAACACGGCCTCGTCTTCGGGATCGATCGCGCCATCGGGCAGCGGCCCCGTGTTGAGCAGCAGGTTGGCTCCCGCCGCGCGTGCCGTGCGGAGTTCGTTCCACACGTCGTCCTCGGTCTTGTGTCTGCCCGCGCCCTCGGCCAGGTAGCCCCAGCTCCCCGGGCACATCGTGGTGCAGACCTCCACGGTGCGGTCGGGGCGCTCGGCGATGCGGCCGCGCTGGGCGGCGCCGGCGTCGGCGCCGGGCACGTGGTGTTCGGGCGCAAAGAAGTCCTCGGTGCCCAGCAGGCCCTGCTTGTAGCTCACGAGCACCTGCGGCTGGAGGCCGTGGATCAGGTCGTAGAGTCCCTGGCACCGGAAGCGCGCGGCGTCGCCCGAGAGCGGCACGGCGATGCTGTCGAGCCAGATAGCCGCGATGGGGCCATACTGGGCGAGCAGCTCGGTGATCTGCGCGGTCATGAAGTCCAGGTAGACATCCAGGTCGTGGTCGTCGCCGGTGGCGTAGCAAGGCTCGGGCGGGTCGTATTGGGGCCGCGCGGCGCCGCCCCACTGGTCGTTGTTGGGTGCGTGGGGGTGCTTCCAGTCGCGGCCGTGCGAGTAGTAGAGGCACAGGCCGAGTCCGTGCCGGGCGCAGGCATCGGCGAGCTCGCCCACGAGGTCGCGCCCGGCCGGGGAGTTCACGCTGTTGAAGTCGCTCTGGGCCGTGCGGAAGAGGCAGAAGCACTCGTGGTGGCGGGTGGTGAGGTTCACGTAGCGCATGCCGCAGTCCACGGCGAAGGCGGCGATGGCGTCGGCGTCGAAGCGCTCGGCGGTGAAGCGGTCCTTCAGCTTCGCATACTCGGCCACGGGGGTCTTCTCGCGGAATTGCACCCACTCGTGGCGCCCGAGCAGCGAGTAGAGGCCGTAGTGCAGAAACAGCCCGTACTTCGCGTCGGCAAACCACTGCCGCGCCGCGGCGCGCGGGTCGCTGGCATACAGTGCCTCGTAGCCGGTGAGATAGGATGGGACCTCTGCCACGCGGTGCTCCTCTCTGCTGCCACGGTGCCCAGCCCGAGCAGGTGCTCTGAACGCTACGCTTCTAACATAACCCGCACCCGTTGTCCAGCGCGTCCGCTCTGCTACAATAGGCGTGCCGTGCCGGATTCCCTGGCGCACCGCACCATTCACACGGAGAGACCCATGGCGACAAAGTACGATGCAATGTGGGAATCGCTGGGCCTCGACCTGGAGGCACACGACGCTCTGCTGAGCGCCCTCGGGCAGGCCTACCGCAGCATCATCCTGGCGCAGCGCGACCGGCCCAAGGCGATGGACTACTTCAACTTCGTCATGAGCGAGGTGCATGGCCTGCGCATTCAGGAGCTGCTCGAAGGCAAGAAGCAGGGACACAAGGTGGTGGGCTCCTTCTGCGTGTTTGTGCCGGAGGAAATCGTTCGCGCCGCCGACGCGACGCTCGTGGGCCTCTGCACGGGAGCGGACTTCGCGATGGAAAAGGTGGAGCGGCTGCTCCCGCGCAACACGTGCGCGCTCATCAAGTCGGCCTTTGGCTTCAAGCTGGGCAAGGTGTGCCCGTTCCTGGAGGCCGCCGACATCGTGGTGGGCGAGAACACCTGCGATGGCAAGAAGAAAAGCTACGAGGTCCTCGATCGCCTCGTGCCCAACCTGTACGTGATGGATCTGCCACAAACGAAGTCCGACGAGGGCCGCGCCCTGCTGCGCGCCGAGTTCGTGCGCTTCAAGCAGGCCATCGAGGAACTCACAGGCAACACCATCGACGCGGCAGGGTTGCGCCGCGCCATCCAACTCGTGAATGCCAAGCGCTCCGCCATGCACCGCCTGGCCGCACTGCGCAACGCCGATCCCGCGCCCGTCTCGGGCCTCGACGCGCTGCTGATGAATCAGGTGTACTTCTACGACGAGCCCACCCGCTTCATCGACGCCGTGCACAAAGTGTGCGACGAGGTGGAGT
>JADHXT010000086.1 GCA_016782825.1 Candidatus Brocadiia bacterium
TTGCCGTCCGGGCTCCGCCCCTCTCAGTTACATGCGTCTCTTGCACGTAACCTAAGGGGCTATGGCTATTTACGCCAGTCCATGACTGGTATAGCCCGCCATTCCTCGGCGGCTGTCCAGACCTGTCGCGGTCCGCCCGATGCACTTGGTCCGCGGCAACGCGCGCAACTGCTCGCTGCCGCTGCCGGCACCAACGGAGCCAACAGGTCGGGTGTCCCCAAAGTATACCACGCGCCTACAGCTTGTCAAGGGGTTCCCGGGAAAAAAGCGGAGGTGTGAACGTCGGGCTTTGGCCGCCCAGCCACGATCAAGCCCACCCGTCTGCCGCACACGCAATGAGAGAGAGACGGTGCTTGTCCGAAGCACCGTCTCTCGTATGACACTTCATGCTGCGGCCAGGTTCACGAGCGCTTGCGCCGCCGGAACCGGACGACCGCGCAGCCGATGAAGCCGAACAGCGAGGGCGCCATGAAGGCAACCGCCGTCGGCTCGGGGACGGACAGCAGAATATGCAACTCGATGTCATCCTCGAACTCTGCGCCGACGGTCGCCGCTGACGGGGAGGCGTACGCGGCTCCACCGTCGCCGACCCAGTTGACAGGTTTGGCCACGATCGGCATCGAGCCGAGCGAGTGGGGCGCCTTCCCGAACACGCCGCTAACCCAAGCGTCGAGGCCCGCATTCGCATCGTACCAATCAACATACGGTTCCAGCGCTCCTTGAAGGCTTGTCAGCCCTAGCTTAGTACTGCCGCTGTCCACCGTCAGGCTCAGCGTTCCCGCGACCTCCGAGAACGTCAGCCGGAGTGTGATGTCATCTGCAAACTTGCCCGCCAGCAACTCCTCGCCGTAGATGCTGTCCAACGCGCTTGCCCAGTCCGCGTTACTACCCCCCCCGAGCCCATCATCTGGGAGCCCGGTCTGGAAGTTGATCGGGTCCCCTGCCCCCAGACCCTGAAGGTCGGGGATGCCAGTTGGGTACGGGTTTGAGGTGTCAGCGCCACCGGCCGCATTGAGGTCGTCAACCCAGATCTTGAACCAACTGTCCGTCGCGTCCAACGTGAGGTCGAACAGCGCGTCATTGGCTGCGAGATCGGTGAAGGAGAGGTTATAGAGCCCGGCGGCAGGCGCATTCACCGTGCCGCCGCTCACGGCAGCTATCCCAGTGAACTGAAGCCCATAGAAAACGCCAGTTGCTTCCCTGCCATAGCTAATGGGATTATAGGTGGCGCCATCCTCGATTGAGGTGATCTTGAACATGCCGCCAAAGTAAGCGGCACGCCCACCGTCTAGAGGCGAAACAGGGTACATAGCGGCGCCCACTGGTGCGCCACCTGACATGATTGCAGTCACGGCGGTTCCCGAGTCTTCGTCAAACCAGCCGGTGTCCTCCGTGTCCAAGATGTTCTGAATTGGGACTGGGGTCCAACTCATCTCGAAGGGCAAGCCTTGCACCGGCTTGGTCACCGCACTTGCGGGGCTGGCTGCAACAAGCAGCAAGATGCAACACGCGAACGCAACGACCACTCTCTGTCCCATCGGCTCTCCTCCTCCTGTGTTGAGCCTCGAGGCTCGTTCCGGGTCGGCGGCCCCTCAAATTGGAAAAGGGGCGCGGCCACACATTCCTGAACGACCCCCCGGTCATTGCCAGCCGGCGGCTTGCCCGCCGGGCTACGCGAGTTTTCCAATGCGGGGTAGGTAACCCCGCGCTCGATTTCCTCCCTGGTTACCCCCCTTTCATAGTGTCGGGCGGCGTGCGGACTTCGTTACTCCATTGACACCATAGTATAGCGTGGCCCCATCAGGTGTCAAGAGGTTTTTTCTTTTTTTCCCGCCTTTTTCTCCTGCCCACCAAGCTGCGGCCGAATGCTGCCACGTCGGCGGCATGTCAGCACGACGTAACCAATTGGTGCATTGCGGTTTACGTGTGGATACGCGGATGCCCGGCTCAAGGCTGTCTCCTGGCCTCTTCAAGGAGCTCACGGGTCTGCGCCAACTCACGAAAGGGCTTCTCCGAGGCCAGCGCCCGTTCGAGGACTGCGCGCGCTTCCTGCCTACTCCCTTTCTTAAGGAGGGCGGCGGCCAAGTGGTAGAGAGTGCTCGGGCTGTCCTGTCGGAGCTTGAGGCTCTTCTGAAAGGCCGCGATGGCGGCGTCGGTGTCGCCCCGCTTGAAGCTCACCCAGCCATAGGTGTCGAGAGCGTCTGCGTCCTCAGGGAAGCGGGACACAAGATTACCTGCCATCGTGCTTGCCCGATCGAGATCCCTGCCCTGCTCAGCGAGCAAGTAGGCCGCGTTATTCAGAGCCACGGTGTTGGCCGGGCTTATGTCGAGGACATCCTCGTAGTTCTTGACGGCGAGGTCGTAGTTGCCCTGGGACATGTTCATGTCGGCCAGCAGGAGGTGGGGCGCGACGAAGCGTGGGGCGAGAGCGGAAGCTTTGCGGAGGTACTCGGCGGCCTTGGCGCCGTCCTTCTCCGCGCGATACACGTCGCCGAGGAGGCCGTAGGCGAGGGCGCTGCCAGGATTGTGCTTGATGAAGTCCTGGCAGCGCGTAATGGCCGCTTCGGGGTTGTTGGCCAGGAGATGGGTATTGACCAGGAGGCTGAGTGCGCGGAAAGAGCGGGGGTTGAGCTCCAGAGCCTTGGCGAAGGATGCCCGGGCATCGTCGGTGTGCTTCCGCGCGGCGAGCAACCGGCCCAGAAGAACGTGGCCCGCAGGGTTGTTGGGCCAACGCCGGACGTAGGAGCGACAGGCCTCCAGGGCCAGTTCCGGCTTCTTCTGCTGCCGGTACACCGCCAGGAGGGCGATGACGGGGTCGAGGGAGGCAGGGTTCAGCAGGGCTGCCCGGCGCAGAGCCTTCTCGGCGTCGGCGAAGCGCTCGCCCTTCAGGTAGACGTTCCCGAGCATCTCGTGGGCGAGGACTGACCTCGGGTTGTGCTTGATGAACTCCTCGCAGAAGGCGACAGCCTGGTCGGGCTTCTCTAGCGACAGCGAGCAGCCCACGAGACCATCCAGGATCAGGAAGGCATGCTTTTCGTGGGCCAACGCGCGCTGGTAGTGAGGAAGGGCATCCTCGAACTTGCGGTTCCGGTGGTGAGTGCGGCCGAGCAAGAACTCGCAGGCCGGATTCTTGGGGAACTCCCTGGCCAAAGTCTGGGCGATGGACTCCGCCTTCTCCTCCGAAGAGGCGAGGGTGGCATCCGCCAGGACGACAAGAGCTGCTAAGTCGCTCGGCTGGGTGCGGAGGACCTCACGGGCCTCTTCCTCCGCGTCCTTGTGGCGTCCGAGAAGGAAGAGGACCTTAGCGCGATCGATGCGGAAGCGGATGTCGTGGGGGGTGATCTGGAGTGCGCGTCGGAATTCCGACTCTGCTGGGAGGAGTTGGGGCGGAATGCGCGACAGGTGTGCCTTCCCGGTCACGTAATGCGCTTCGGCATAGTCCGGCCTCTCCTGGAGGGCCCTCTGACAGAGGTGGATGGCCTCCTGTACGGCAGACTCGTCGCGATGGTGGTAGGCGAGGGGAAGCATAAGCTGGGCGTTCTGTACCAAGGCCCGGTAGTCATTGGGGTCCGCCTTGAGCGCCGCGGCGATGAGCTCTTCAGCCTCTTCGAGGCGTCGGGCCGCAACAAGGGCACGAACGAGTAGGATGCGGGCGTCGGCGGGGTCGTCGCTGAGCTCCATGGCGCGACGGTATCTGGCGATGGCCTCGTCGGTCTTGCCGGTCACGAAGTAGAAGTTTCCGAGCACGACGTAGCATCCTGGGCTCTTCGGCGAGACTGCGATGGCCTCCGAGAACTCCTTTTCGGCGGCCTCCAGGTTCCGGGTGGCATGGTAGTGGTTGCCAAGGAGGAGGCGGCCGATGGGGTCCTTGGGATTGGCCTTGACCAGCTCCTTGAGCAGGGCCTCGGCCTGGGCCGGCTTCTCCCTGATGCGGTAGAGATGGGCGAGCGCCTGGATGACCACCGGTGATTTGGGGCTGAGTTCGTGTGCCTTCCGGAACGCCTCCTCCGCCTTGTCGAGGTCGTCCTGCTCCAGGTGAAGCCGGCCGAGGGCAATGTAGTGCGTGACGCGGCCTTCGCCAAGCTCCAGGGCTGCATTCCACTCCTGGATGGCCTCTTCGACGGCCCGCTCGGCGGTGAGGCTGTATGCGGCGAGCAGATGCGCCGGCTGCGAAGACGGGTTCGCCCGAAGGATCCCCTGCGTTTCGCCGATGGCGAGGGCGAAGAGCTTGCTTCGGTAGTAGGCTTCGGCCAGCAAGAGGCGAGCCGTCGTTGACCGCGGGCTGATGGAGACCGCTTGCTTGAGATGTTGCACCGCGCTGGACAGGTCGCCGGACGATGCGTAGGCGCGGCCCAGGAGCTGGTGAGAGGCGGGTTCGTGGGGCCTTCGCTTGACCACGTTGCTCAAGGCCGAGATCGCTCCCTTGAGCTCCCGCTTCGCCAGGAGGAGTCGCGGCCTGGCGAGCAAGCTGCGGGTGCTGTACGGCTCGAGGTTCTCGATCTCCTTCACGCGTGCTTCAGCCTCATCGAATCGCTTCTGGTTGAGGAGCACGGCGAGGACGGCGAGCTTGACAGCAACATCGTCGGGGTTGTTCTTCTCTGCATCCTGATAGGTCTTCAGTGCCTGGTCCATTTCGCCTGTCGCGACGTAGAAGCCCGCCATGGCCCGCTGGTAGTCGAGGCGGCCGGGCGCGGCTTCGAGGAGGCCACGCAGGCTCACCTTGGCGCTTTCCTTATCTCCCCGCGCCATACACAACCTGGCATACTGGATCGTCGGGGCCAGGGGCTCGGGCGAAGTCTTTATCGCGCCTTGGAGGACCTGCTCAGCTTCCCGCGACTTGTCCTGGAGGAGGTAGACCTGAGCCAGCGCGGAGATGGCAGGCAGCGAGTCCTTGTGCTCTGCGACGAAGCCTTCGAGCAGCTTCTGCGCCTCCGCGGCTTTCTTCTGGAGAACAAGCGTCTGGGCGAGGACGGTGACGGCGGTCGCGGAATCCTTGTGTTCGGCGATGAATCCTCGGAGCAGTTCTTCGGCGCGGGCGAAGTCCTTCTGAGAGATGTAGAGCGCTGCCAGGCGGATCAACTGAGCCACGTCGTCCTGAACCAGCTTGGCCGCTACGCGGACGGCCCGCGAGGCGTTGTCGGTATCCCTCAGCGCCGCGTAAGCCTGTGCAAGAAGAAGACTTGCATCGGCCTTTGTCTCGGGGTTCGTGGCCTCCGCCGCCAGGAGTCTGCAACGCTGTATTGCCGAGCCATAGTGACCGAGAACGAACTCGGACCGAGCCAACTGGAGCTGGTAGTGTTGGTTCCCCGGTGCGCGGGCACAGGCTCCACGGAAGCAGGCCAGAGCGGTCCCCTGCTCGCCGACAGAGGAGAGAGCCGCGCCCAGGAACATGTAGCCTTCAGCGAAGTGCGGCGCTGCGCGGACGCACCGTTCCAGGGTTGTGATCGCCTCCCACGGCTTGCCTTTCCTCATGAGCAGCCGACCGCGGACGGACAGGCATCGCGGCCGACGACGGGCTTCCTTCTCAGGGATCTGGTCGAGCTGCTTCTGTGCATCGTCATCCTTCCCGAGCGCAAGATGGACCTCGGCGAGGCCCTCGCGGGCCTCCGCCTCGATGTCCTCGTTCCCGAGCAGCTTCTCGAATAGCTTGCCTGCTTCGGCAAAGCTCTTGTCCGTGAAAAGGAACTTCGCGTAGTCCAGGACAGCGCGGGGGTTGTCGGGTTGCTTCTCCAGGGCGGTCGCGAAGTGCTTCTGTGCGTCTGATCGCTTACCCAACCGCAGGTAGAAGCGTGCCAGGGCAAGCTCGGGGGCCGCCTCCTTGGGGGCCAGCTCGACAGCACTGCGCAAGGTCGCCTCTGCTTCCTCAGGGCGGCCCCTGCGGTGCAGGAATCGTCCGTAGGCCATCCTGAGGGGGGCGGACTTCGGGAGGGTCTGGAGCGCCTGCTGGTAGATGCGCTCGGCCTCCCTGGTCTGCCCGGTCGTCTCCTGAAGGGTGGCCAGCGTGATGTGGGCGTCCGGGTCCTTTGGGTCGAGAGCCAGCGCCCGTTTCATGTGCTCGATGGCCTTGGTCGCGTCGTGGAGCCTGGCATGGGCGATGGAGGCCCAGATGTGCGCCTGGCGGTGGTCCTTGCTGCGCTTCAGGATTTCGGTGGCCGCGTCGCGGAGCTGTCCCGCGAGGCCGATCTCTTCGGCGAGTTCGCAGGCCTTCTCAAGGTCGGCCACCTCGTCGGGCCGGAGTGCCGCCAGTCGCAGATACGCACTGACCGCCTCGCGCGCCTGGTCAAGCTTGAGGAGTGCCTGGGCGGCGAGCTCATAGAAACGAGGCTCGTTGCGGTCAATGCGCATGCCCTGCCGACAGGCGCGAACGACCTCTCGGTACGCCCCCTTCTTCAAGGAGCCTTCTGCCCTGCGAAGGGCGAGGATCCTCTGGAGTCCGAGGCTCCGTGCCCTGTAGACGATGAGCGCGCTCGTCCCGATCAGGACCACCATGAGGGCGATGACGAGGACGAGGAGCTTCCTATTGAGCTGCATTGTCAACTGCCTCCCTGCTGCCATCGGTCTGTGGGAAGTGCTTCGCGATGGTGTCGAAGTTCTGGCGGAAGAACTGCTCGACGCTCTCGAAGGCGCGTTGCCTGGAATCTGCGATGTGCGCCGAGACGCTGACCTGGACGAGGTAGCCGCCGCCTGGCCCGAAAAGCCCCAGGATCCTCCTCCAGGCGGAATCCGCGTACATGTGTCGCTGCTCGACCATCTGCTTTCCGTTGGCCGCGTACCAGTAGAAGAAGGCGGCCTGCGCGAAGTCTCTTTCGTAGAGAAGCTTCTCGACCTTCAGCCTGTCGAATCCAGGGGCCTCCGTCGGGAGCGTGATCACCTGCTCCTCTTTCTTCTGCCAGCCGTGGTATGGCAGACAGATGGTCGGGCCGTGAGGCACGCGGTCCATGACGTGCGCGTAGTAGGCGATGTAGAGGGCGACGCGTCGTCCGTCCGCCGCCACGTACTCGCGATTGAGGTATGTGGTGAAACCGGCGGTCGCGACCACATTCTCGCTGAGCGGCATGTCGCGGCCGCGCCAGCCGTTGAGTCGCATCGGGAGCTGGTCGAGCTCGATGGCCAGCCTGGTGGTCTGCGTGCGTCTGGTCGCACGGCCAGAATGGAGAACCCAGAGGTGCACCATCGCCGCGAGGGCGATGATTGCGGCACACAGAAATGCGGTCCGCTGAACCGTCATCAGGCGCCTCGGCTATCCAGCTTCCGACATCGATTCCTCGGGCAGGAAGAGATGCGAGAGCACGTAGTACTCACCCCAGAGCAACAGAGCTGAGAGGGCGAACAAGACCAGCGCAGTCCCCGCGTGAGGAGTCCCTTCGGCAAGGGAGTTGAAGCCCCAGTGGGAAAGGAAGGCGGTGAAGGTGACGCGGAGGATGTTGACGAATATGGCGATGGGAATGGTGGAAACTACCAACAGGGAGCGCTCCCAGAGCGGTCGCCGGCCCAGGTAAGCGAACGCGACCCCCAGGGCGATGAATCCTGTCAGGAAACGCATTCCGCTGCACGCATCGACGACCTCCAACGATCTCTCCGGGAGCTCCACGACGTTGCCTTCGCGCAGCGCGGGGATGCCGCAGCCTCGGAGCACGGTCGTGGTGGCGGCCGCTGCAAGGCGCTGAAGGGGAAGCGCTATCCGCTCGTAGATGGGCAGTGGAAGGGGCATCATCAGCACCAGGAAGAACACGGGGGCGGCAAGCAGGCGGAACATCCGAGTTCCGAGGGTCAGCAGAAGAGCCCCCGCGATGACGATGACCATGGAACAGCACGAGATGAACATGGAATCGTAGAACAGGGTGGCCAGTTTCACGGCGAGCCCCAGGAGCAGGACAGGCACGCCAAGCAGTGAAGGCCTAGCAGCCGTCGCCTTGATCTCGTCCCACTTCTCCCAGATGAAGTAGAGGGAGAAGAGGGGGACGAAGAAGCCGTGGGTGTAGTTCGGGTCGGACCACCAGCGCGGGATGAGCCGCATCCAGTCATCCACGTACAGCGCGAGGATCGGGACGGCGACCAGCCCGATCGTGATAGCTCTCCGCCGGGTCTTGCTTCGCATCCCCTCCACGGTAGCGTCCTCCCAAGACGTGGATTGCCCTTGTGACCGCGAGCCGTCCGCGTGATTCCTCGCCGCGGAAACGGCACTGGTGAGCTTGCTGGTCAAATGGCCTCCGCGTCGTCGGCGTCGATGTCGGCCGTGACAGCCTTGCCAAGGAGGTCCACGGCGACGACAATGCGCGCCTGTCCGCGGCGCTCGATGAGCTGGCCCTCGACGCCCCTCAAGAGCCCCCGCTTGATGCGGACCACGCGGCCGACCTTGAGCTCGGCGAAGGGGTCGAGCTTGACCTTGCTCTCCACAAGTGTGCGGACCGATTCGATCTGTTGCTCCGGCACGACACTGTACTCCCATGACCGAGGCCCGAGGATTCTCACCACACCCTTCGTGTCGATCACGTCCCAGGCGCGGTCGCGGCTGATCTGGACGAAGAGATAGCCTGGGAAGAGCGGCCTATCGTACTCGGCGCGTCGGTCGCGCCGGGAGCTGGGCACTGTGACGAGCGGCAGGAACGTCTCGACGTCCCGCCGACAGAGGTCGTGGCAGACCTTCTTCTCGTGCCGTGAGCGGATGTGCACCGCGTGCCAGTGTTCCTCATTGGTGTAGACCATGGCGTCTCCCCGAACGGGCCAGCCCTGCGATCAATACGACTGGTAATGGTGGTAGTAGCGATAGCCCCGTTCCTTGGGGTTCACGTCATTAAGGACCACGCCCAGTACTTTTCCATGGACGTGCTCAATCTGCTTCACGGCCTCGATGGCTGCCTGGCGCGGGGTCTTGCCGGCCCGCAGCACGAGCAGGTATCCATCCGCCAGGTTGCTCAGCACCGCAGCATCGGCCACGATGAGCATGGGTGGCGTGTCGATCACAATGAGGTCGAACTCCTCGCGCAGTCTGTCGAGGAGGTCGGCGAGGACCTCGGAATGGAGCAGTTCCGTGGGATTCGCGGGGCGTGAGCCCCGAGGCAGCACGTACAGGTTCTCGATGTGGGTTCGTCGGATGTGGCCGTTGATCTCATCCCCGTTGGCCAGGTAGTTGACCAGGCCTGGCCTGGCTTTGACGACGAACACGCGATGAAGGCGCGAACGCCGCAGGTCCCCCTCGAGCAGCAGCACTTTCAGGCCGACACCGGCGGCCGCAATCGCGACGTTCACTGCCACGCAGGTCTTCCCCTCTTGCGGGCCAGGGGACGTCACGATGATGCATCTGCCAGTGCCGTCAACAGTCGTGAGGTCGAGGTTGGTCCGCAGCGAGCGGTACGCTTCGGAGAAGAGACAGCTTGGTCGTGTCACCCCGGCAAGAGGCATACGCTCGCCGGTGACGCCGGTCTTCGTCTCATTGTCTCTCCGTCGGGACCTCCTCGCTGGCTGCTCGGAGGGCGACACTTCGTCCTTCTCCTCAGCGGAATGGGCAGCCGCTGGGGCCTCGATGCTTGTGTCGTCCTTCTGGAATACCGGCTCCGGCTGCAAGCCGCGGCGATGCCGATGCGACCTGCTCTTTCGGGAGCGGGTCTTCTTGGCGCGCGGGAGAACCATCGTCGCATGGGTCAATTCGCGGGTCTCATCGAGGTCCTGGGACTCATCTTCCGTCGCTGCCTCACAGAAAACGAGCTGGGCCTCTGTGCCGACCTCAATGGTGTCGCCATCGTGCAGGGGCGCGAGGGTAATGGCTTCGCCGTTGAGGACGGTTCCATTCGTAGTGTGGAGGTCGTACAGGATGAATCCCGTAGCGGTGGGCTCGTAGACAATGAGGCATTGATGACGGGATGCCCCGGGGTCGGTCAACATGACGTCGGCGCCGCGAGTCCGTCCGAAATAGAGCGGCAGCGTCGGATCGACGGAGACCTCTTCGCCGGCCATCGTCCCGCGCAGGCACTGAATCCTGGCTCGCGCAGTGGGCGAACTCGCCAGGGCCATTCTGGCCCGCCGCTGCTGATGCTTCTGCGCGTCGAGGAGAGCGATAGCCCCGTCAGGGGGGACGGGCACAGGGCCGCTTTTCCCGCCCGGCTGAGCCTCGAAACGCAGCTTGGTGTCCCCCACGGCGATCTCGCTACCGTTGTGAAGCGAGGCCTTGTTGACCCGGACGTCGTTGACCCGTGTGCCTTCCTTCGTGTGGAGATCGATAACGATGTACTGGTCTTCGTCCTGCTCCGTGCCCCGGACGAAGACGCAGTGGTATGGAGCTGCCGAGCGATCGGACAGTTGGATGTCGTTGTAAAGGCACTGCCCAAGGAAAAGCGCGCCGCTCTTCGGCAGGGGGAACCCAGCTCCCCGCAAAGGCCCGTTGAGGACGGTTAACTGTGCCATCATGCGGTGGATCCCTCGACAGGCAATCGCTGCCCACCATGCGTGCGCGCAACACAACACGCGCACCACTCAGGCAGCGTAGTCGCAACGCTTCGTCGGCTTCTATCCACGGCCGGCTCCATCGGACGCTCCCGTGCCTTCCGTTACCCGGCTGCCTCCTCGGCCACAGTGAGTCGCTTCCTTCGTTCTCGGCGCAGGCGCTTCTCCCGTCGCTTATCTTTCTCGGGGTAGGTCGGGATGAGGGCCACTACCGGGAGTCCAAGGTACCGCTCGACGTCCTCCGACGTCTTGATGGACGTGTCGAGGCGCTCAAGCAGGAGACAGATCATCACAGACAAGGCAAAGGCGCCGAAGGTGGCCAGGAGCACTGTCCGCCGGTTCTTGAGATCAATGGGCTCCCCAAGCTCGGCGTGGTCGAGGACCCTTGCGGTGTCGTCACTCGAGGCGCTCGCGAGATTCATCTCCGTGATCTTGCCGGTTATCAACTCGTAGCTTTGGCGCACTCTTTGGGTCTCGCGCTCGAGGATTCGGTACTCCACGGCCACATCGGTGACCATGAGCAGTTGGTTCCGCCAGTCCT
>JADHXT010000087.1 GCA_016782825.1 Candidatus Brocadiia bacterium
GGTAGCCCAGCAGCTTGCGTTCGGCCACCTGGCACAGCACGTAGAAGTGGCGGCGGTTCCAGTAGGTGGCAAAGGTGGTTCGCTTGCCCTTGTGCTCGAAGGAGATGGGCAGCGCGTCCTTCCAGTCGGTGGCGCGGCCGTCCACCCGCGGCTCGTAGTGCGGGGCGCTGGAGCACACCACCGTCTGCTTGCGAGTCAGCGATCCCGCCGCCGACGTGGCCGTGACGCGCACCGGGTACTGGTTTGCCTCGCTGGCTCGAGCCTTTTGCAGGGCGAAGGCCACCCGCGCGCGCCCCCGAGGCTTGATCTTCACATCAGCCCGAGTGCGGTTGGCGACCCATCCCTTGGGAAGCTCGAGCGTCACCGTGCCGGAGTATGGCGTGTTCTGCCGGTTCTCGATGACGACGTGTGTGACGGGACCCGTTGCGGGAGGCACCACCCAGTGCTCGGCTCGCAGTGCCACGGCGGCCTCGCCCGCGCAGGCAGGATACGCCAGACAGGCGAGCGCCATGGCCATGCAAACACACCCTCCACTCCGCCTGGCGCAGAAACCCATCAGTTGCCCCTGACATGGCCTACTCAAGGCTAGCCCAACCATCGCGTGTTGTCAACTCTCCGCCGCAGCATCTCGGGCCAGAAGCGTCTGCAACTGGCACGGCCCCTCGGCATCGAGGATAGCCGCCCGCACTTGCGCGCGCAAGTCGTCGTCGGGCCGCTCGACCAGCCGGGCCACGGCGAGGGTGAGTGCCACCGTGTCCACCAGGGCAAGCGACTTATGGTGTGCTCCGCGGCGCAACAGGTCGGAGAACGGCAGCCCCCTCTCGCGTGGATGCTTCGTGCGGTGGGCATTGGCCACGATGACGCCCTTGGGGGGCGCGCCATCCTCCTCCAGGAGTTGGGTGGCACGCCAGTAGGGGTCCGAGTCCACGGTGCCATCGACCGTGGCGAGCACCACGCGCGCCGTGGCGTCGCCGCAGGCCACGTCCAGACAGTCGGCTTCGCCGGGGATGGGCGACACGGTGAAGCCCAGCAACTCGAACGCCGCCGCCACGCCGATGGCCAGCTCGGCGGGGCTGGATGCGTAAAGCAGCAGGTTGAGCCGCGAGAGTGCCTGGTGCCGAGCGTTCAGATCGTCGAGCTCGGCTTGCCGGCGCTGCACTTGCTCAGCCACGACGGGGATGCGCTCGGCCACCTCGGCCTGCCCGGGCAGCAGGCAGTGAGTCAACCAGGGCGGCGGGGCCGTCTTGGGCACGTCGTGCGTCGGGGCGAGCACGCCGACCAGCGCCCTACCTCGCTCATCCGGGGCCTGGCCGCTCATGGGCGGGATGAAGATCACCTGCCCCTTGCCCACGCGGAGGTCGAAGGCCACTGGATGGCCGAGCGCGGTGGTGGCCACCACGTGCCACTCGGCGGCCAGTTGGTCGTTGGCCACGTAGGCCTCATAGGCCAAGGCGTCGCCACATATGCCCCCCGCAGGGGTGCCCCCTGCAAGGGCCTGCATCAGACGCCAGGCCAGGTGGCGCTCATCGGCTGCCACCACCTTGGTGCCCGAGCCTTCGGCGATGACGAGCTGCGCCACGCCCGCTTCCGACGGCAGCCACGAGTAGGCGTGGAGCACGCTGGTGGTGGCGGCGCCATCGCTGCGGCGCTGCCGCACCCGCAACGGCGCGCCCACGGGCCGCAGCATGCACAGAAGCTTGCCCCCCGTGGCAAGCAGCGCCGCCACCTCGCGGCGCCGACGCTGGATCACGTGCAGCAGGTTGCGCCCTACCTGGCTGTCGCCCGAGCGCCCGGCGCCGCCCACGCCGGCCCACAAGGCCGTGACCACGGCGGGATCGACGAGCACCACGTCGTAGTCGGCAAACGACACGTCGCTGTCGATCGTCGCCTGCTCGATGGCCTCGTGCCGGGCGTCCACGCCCACGGCCAGGATTCTCACGCTCACGTTGGCTCTCCAGGTTTCGCTGCCGGCTCGGCCTTCTTGGCGAACCGCATGAAGTGAATCGTGCAGCCGGCGGCCCGGCGCTTGCGCTCGAACACGCTTACGTGGTAGCCGGGCAGCTCCGTCAGCCACTGGCCGGCCCCGTTGCGGTTCACCACGTCGGGCAGCGCCTCGAAGGCCTCGAGTATCTGCTCGGCATAGGGCCGCACGTCGGTCACCACGTTCAGGCGTCCGCCGGGCTTCAGGCACTCCACCACGCGTCGCGCCGTCTCGGGCTGCACCAGGCGATGCTTGGCATGGCGGCGCTTCGGCCACGGGTCGGGGAAGTGGATGGTGACCGCTTCCACCTGCCCCGGATGCAGCATCCGATGCAGCGCATCCCGTGCATCGCCGAAGTAGACCCGCACGTTCGCCACACCGGCCCGCTTGATCTTGCCGCACAGCTTGTCCACGCGCTCGCGGATGCGCTCGATGGCCACGAAGTTGGTCTCGGGCGCCCTGCGCGCCGCATGGATGACAAAGTCGTCCTTGCCCGGGCCGATCTCCACTTCGAGCGGCGCCTCGGGGCGGCTGAACCGCGAGACGAGTGCGTCGCTGCGGTCGAGGTCGTCCACCGTGAGGATCAGCTCGCGGTGGCGCGCCACGGTGCCGCGGTGCAGCTTACCAAGATACTCTCTGAAGCTGTGGGGCACAAGCTCGCCCACGCGCTCGGTCGGCAGGCCCACCACGTTGGTGAAGCTGCCGTCGAGCCGCTCGACGTAGGGGTCGCCGCCTTCCTGAAGGGCGTAGGCGCCGGCCTTGTCGCGCCAGCCGGTGCTGGCGATGTAGGCGTCGAGCTCGTCGTCAGCCAGCGGCCTCATCTCCACCCACGTGGTGTCGTGCAGGGTATGCACCTGCCCCGTGCCCAAGTCCACCGCACACAGGCCGGTGATCACCGCGTGGCGATGGCTGGTGAGCAGGCGCAGAAACTCCCGTGCCTCTGCCTCGTCGGCGGCCTTGCCCATCACCCGGCCGTCGCAGGCCACCAGGGTGTCGGCGCCCAGCACGATGCCTTCCTCTGCTTCGAGGCGCGATGCCACGGCTTCGGCCTTCCGTCGAGCCAGCAACACGGCCTGCTCTGCCGGCGGAAGCTCTGCGGCTACGTCTTCCTCCACCTCCGGCGTCACCACGTCGAACGTGTAGCCCATCTCCTCCAGCAGCGCGCGTCGCCGCGGGGAAGCCGAAGCCAGGGTGAGATCGCCCTTGCGAAAGATCAAAAGCCCACGCTCCTCAGATGCTCCAGGCCCATGGCCACCTCCTCGGCGATGAATCGGCTGCTCACTTCCATCACGCAGATGACCGAGGCAGGCAACAGCTCGCGCACCCGCGCCAAGTCCAGGTATCCCAGCCCGGGCGGGTAGTGGTCTACCAGGCGCTCGCGCCGCACCACGTCGTGCAGGTGGACGCCCACCACGCGGCCGCGGAACCGCCGCAGCCACTCGAACTGCTCCACCCGCCCCATGGCCTCCTGGATGGCCGCGTGGCCGGTGTCGTGCCAGTAGCCGAGGCGTGGGTCGGGGTAGCGCTCGAACAGTGCCGCAGCCTCCTCGAAGCTGGGCACCTCGTGGTAGCCCACGCGGCACTCCACGCCGAGCCGCACCTTCGAGTCGTCGGCCAGCAGCTCGCCGATGCTGTCGCAGGCCGCCTCGAAGTACTCGGGCGCCACGGCCTCGCGCTCGGCCAGCAGGTCGGCGGGCGTCACGCCATACTCGGCCTCGGCTGCCTTCCCGCCGGCCACCAGGCGGCAGAGCAGCTCGCGTTTCTCCCAGCGGTCCTCGATCGGCGGCGAGCCGATGTGGAGCACCACGGCCTTGGCCCCCAGGGCCTCGGCGTGGGCGAGGGTCTCCCGCGTGGCCTCCACGCCCTGCCGCCGCAGCTCGGGGTCGGGCGAGCCGAGCCAGTCGCCGCGCTCGTTGTCGTCCTGCGGGCGCTTCTCGTTGCACACATTGTGAATGCTCACGACTTCGAGCCCGAGCTTGCCGACCGCTTTCTGGGCTTTCTTCAGGCGGAACCGCGCGCCCGACACGCCGATCTCCACGCACTCGAATCCCAATGCCCGCGCGGCCTCCAGCGTGGCCGGCACGTCGTTCCGGTCGCTCTGGCGCCAAGCCGTGGACAATGCAATCATCGCGCCCCCTCCCTTGCCGCGAGGAACAGCCGCACCACCTGCTCCGCCGCGTCGGCCAGCAGTTCACCCGCGCGCGCCATGGCCTCATCGAGCGGCACTGGCCCGGGCACGAGGCTGAAGCAGGCGGTAACTCCCTCCCCGAGCACGGCTTCCCAGCCCTCCCCCAGCGCACCAGCGATGGCCACCACCGGAATGCCCCGCGCCGCGGCCGCGCGCGCCACGCCCACAGGCACCTTGCCGAAGGCGGTCTGGCCGTCCAGGCGCCCCTCGCCCACGAGGACAAGGGCGGCGCCCTCCAACTTCGCCTCCAGGCCGACGGCGTCGACCACCAGGCTCACGCCGGGCAGCAGCTTGGCCCCAAGAAAGGCCACCAGCCCCGCGCCCAGCCCTCCGGCGGCGCCGGCGCCGCGCAGGTCGCGCACCGCAGTGCCCAGGTCGCGCTCGATGACCTCGGCCAGGTGGCTCAGACTGGCGTCGAGTTGCTCGACCATGGCCGGCGTGGCGCCTTTCTGCGGGCCGTAGACGCGAGCCGCCCCGTGGGGTCCCACGAGTGGATTGTCCACGTCGCACGCCACGTCGATGGCCACGTCGGCCAGGCGCGGGTCTCTGCCCGACAGGTCGATTCGCGCCAGTTGTGCCAGCGCACCGCCGCCACGCCCGATGGAGGCGCCATCCGCGTCCAGGAGCTTCACGCCGAGGGCCTGCGCCATGCCCGCTCCGCCATCCACCGTGGCGCTGCCGCCGATGCCAAGCACGATGCGGCTCGCCCCGCGGTCGAGGGCCGCCGCGATCAACTCGCCGGTGCCAACCGTGGTGGTCTGAAGTGGATTCCTGCGCTCGGGCGGCACGAGCGGCAGGCCCGAAGCCGCCGCCATCTCGACCACTGCGGTGGTGCCATCGCCCAGGATGCCGTATTCCGCGTCCACGGGCTCGCCCAGCGGGCCGCAGACTCTGGCCTGGTGCAGCGTTCCGCCCGTGGCGGCCACCAGGGCTCGCACGGTGCCTTCGCCGCCATCGGCCATGGGCACGGTCACGATGTCGGCATCGGGCGCGGCGCGGCGCGCACCCACGGCCATTGCCTCGGCCACGGCCTCAGCCGCCAGGCATTCCTTGAATGAGTCGGGGGCGATCACGATCCGTGGAGCCATCATGCGGTCATTCTAGCATGAACGCTGGCCGGAGTCTCGCCGCGCGCCTCCGACGCCAAGTCTCCGGGCGTCACAGGGCAGCCTTGCCGAGCGGGATGGGAATCCAGAGCAGTTGCAGGTAGTGCCTCCGGTTCACCCGTCCCCAGCCGAGGAGGCCGAACAGCAGGGTGCGCCCGTCGCGGAGGTCGTATCGCACGTCATACACGTCCTTCTTCGGGTCGGCCAGGGCGTGGAGACCTGCCTTCCCGTCCGCGTCCACCGGCAGCACACGACGCACGCGGGTGCTCCCGATGCCCCAGCCGAGCCATACGTCCAGTTGCTGGGCCGCCACGTGCTCGCAGCGCATCGTATCGAATGCTTGAGCCTTCGTGTTCGAGAACAGGAAGTCGCCGATGAACAGACCCATGCCCCAGGCCGTCTCCCCTGCATAGAACTCGCGCTGCCCCTCGTCCAACGGCGAGTAGAGCCAGTGGCCCGCCCTCTGCGAGGGCACAAGCCGCAGCCACAGGCTGCACGTCCCCCTCACTTGGTAGCCGTGCACCGGTGCCAGAGGGACATCCCAGGCGTCTGGCACGCCCGTGCTGATCCAGTGCGGGCCCTCGGTGTAGCCGTATTCGCCGCCGAAGATGCGGAAGGCCGGCACGGGGATGGTCTTGAGGCGCTGCACGCGGCGCCGCAACGACCGCGGCTCCGGCGGCGGCCATTGCCCCATGCCCGCCCAATTGCCCAGTTCCTCACGCGTCAGCGGCCCGCCGCCGGACAGAGCGAAGAAGGTGCAGCCCTGAAGCGCCCCCAGCATCGCCACGCCCATGACTGCCCACACGACCCGACGCGCAGCGCCTCTCACGGTCTTCCTCCTCACTTGCCCTTGGCCTGCGCCACCAGCGGGGTGATGGCCGCGTCGAGGCTGCCTTCATCGTTGCCCGCTTCCACGCTGATGAACAGATGCCAGCGCTCCGTGTGCTCGGCGGCCTCGCCGCGGGCCAGGGTGCTCAGCGGCGCCACCGTCTCCACCTCCACGAAATCGGCCTTCGTGAATGTCTCCACGTTGCACCCGCCATCCGGATAGGTCGCGCCATCGATGTAGGGCATGCACTTGACGAACAGGGCGGTGCCCCGCAGATAGCCCGCCCAGCCCTGCTTGTTGGCGATGCCGATTTTCTGTGGCTCGTCGATGTTCTCATCGGTGCGGAGCTGGATGAACTTCGGCCCGATGGCGTAGCGCGGGTCGGCCAGGTTCGTGTAGTGCCACAGCACGAGGGGCCGCGCGGGCAGCAGACAGTCGGCGTGGGAGATATACGGCTCCTGCGGCAGGATCACCCGCCCGCCGCCGGCCATGATCGTCAGTGCCCACGGCGCCAGGGTCACCTCCCACAGGTTGGTATTGGTCACCTTGTGGTGGACGGTGAGACCTGTGCCCTCGGCGTCGAGGCTCACGGTCATCTCTTTCTGGATTCCCGTGGCCGGCTCCACGGGCTGGATGAGGCGCACGCTGCGCTCGCCGAGCTCCTCGCACGCGATGGGGTCGTTGTCTGGCGAGTAGCTGCGCGGCAGGGCCTCGGGCGCGGTCCACAGTCGGTGGCCGCCCCAGGGGTGCCACTGGCCCAGCTCGGTCTCCACCACGGCGTCGGGCAACTCGGCGAGCACGTTCTCGCCGCCCACGAAGCCGTAGCGGATTACCCGCGGGCCGATGTCGGTGGTCACGATGGCCTCGACGGTGCCGTTGGTCAGCCGCAGGCAGTTGGGCTGCCCGAAGTACTCGATGCGTTCCACCTCGGTATCCCCCAATCATCGGACATCGGGCAAGGGCTCTCTACAGCCCTCGATGCGTTTCGCCAGTGATAGATACCGGAATCGCCCCGCCACGTCAAGGCGCCTCTCGGGGGGCGGTGTCAGGTTCCGGGTGCCGGGTTCCGGGGGAAAGAGAAGCTCCGTGGTGGTGTCCCGGCACCCGGAACCGTTCTGAGAGGAGACTGGCGCTTGCATCTCCTGCCACCATACGCTATAAGAACACCAGCGGATTACCATCCTTGGGTTGGGAAAGGAGCCACCATGTCGAGTGTCAGCCGCCGCGACTTCTTGAAGGGTTCCCTG
The DNA here is from genome assembly GCA_016782825.1 of Candidatus Brocadiia bacterium. Taxonomy (GTDB): domain Bacteria; phylum Planctomycetota; class PUPC01; order DSUN01; family DSUN01; genus BS750m-G60. The sequence continues at coordinate 7,352 of JADHXT010000087.1, forward strand.
GCCGTTGCCGGAGCCACGTTCGCCATCGGCACGTCGGCGCGGCCGGTCCTGGGCGCCAACGAGGCCCTCAACATCGGCGTGGCTGGGATCAACGGCCGCGGGCAGAGCCACATGAGCGCCTACCTGGGCATGAAAGACGTCCGCATCACCTACCTCATCGATCCCGACTCCCGCATCTTCGAGGCTCGCGCCAAGCGCTGCGAGATGCATGGTGGCAAGAAGGAAGAATACGAAGAGCAGGTTAAGGACAAGAAAACGGGCGAGATGAAGACGGTCAAGAAGACCCGCGTCACCGGCCCCGGCCCCAACGGCAAGCCCCAGTGCGTGCAGGACATCCGCAAGGCGCTCGAGGACAAGAACCTCGACGCCGTGTCCATCGCCTCCACCAACAGCACCCACTCTCTGCTCGCCATCTGGTCCATGCAGGCAGGCAAGGACGTCTATGTCGAGAAGCCGGCCACGCACAACGTGCACGAAGGCCGCATGCTCGTCGAGACCGCCAAGAAGCACCAGCGCATGCTCCAACACGGCACCCAGAGCCGCGGCAGCAGCGGCTGGGCCAAAGCCGCCGCCCTCGCCCGCAGCGGCCAGCTCGGCAAGCTCGCCGTCTCCTACGGCTGGGCGTCCAAGCCCCGCAGCGGCATCGGCTTCAAGAAGCCCGAGCCCGTGCCCAATGGCCTCGACTTCAACCTCTGGCTCGGCCCGGCACCCGAGCAGCCCTTCCATCGCAACCTCGTCCACTACAACTGGCACTGGTTCTGGGACTTCGGCAACGCCGACACGGGCAACCAGGGCGTCCACCAGATGGACATCGCCCGCTGGGGCCTCCCCGACGACCACTGGACCAAGCCCTTCAAGGTGATGAGCCTCGGCGGCCGCTTCGCCTTCAACGACCAGGGACAGACCCCTAACGCCCACCTCACCCTGTTCGACTTCGGCAACTACCAGCTCATCTTCGAGTCCTGCAACCTCGTCACACGCGGCGACAAGAAGAAAGACATCCCCAACACCGTCTCCGTCTCCAACGCCTACCACACCGAGAAGGGCGTGCTCGACTCCGGCGGCTTCACCCCCAAGGGCGGCAAGCGCGAGAAGCTGCCCGACATCAAGGTCGACATGGGCGCCGGCGGCGACATCTTCAACAACTTCATCCAGTGCGTCCGCACTCGCGACGAGAAGGGCCTCCTCACCGGGCCCATGGCCTGCCACCTCTCGAGCGCCTTGTGCCACTTGGGCGCCATCGCCTGCCGCATTGGCAGCGTCGTCCCCTTCGCCGAAAGCCGCAAGATCTTCGGCGACCACGCGGCCGCCGTCGCCTCCCTCGACAAGATGGAATGGCGCATGAAGAGCCGCGGCGTCAAGATCGACGACTCGCTCAAGTACCAGGTCGGCCCCGTCCTCACCTTCGACCCCACGGTCGAGAAGTTCGTCGGCAACGACAAGGCCAACGCCCTGCTCACCCGCAACTACCGCAAGCCCTTCGTCGTGCCCGACAAGGTGGTGTGAGCGCCGCGCCACACAGCCACCCGCATATCCAGCCCTCCCGCAAGCCCATCGGCCTGCGGGAGGGTCTCTCATGGCGAGGCTTCTGGAAAGCCCGCGTCACTTTGCCTGGGTGATCTGGATGTCGTCCAGGAAGAAGACCGTGTCGCTTTCGGCGATGGAGACGAAGCCGAGCCAGTGGACGGCATGGAAGTCGTCGCCGCTGAAGCGCAGGTTCTCGAAGCGTTGCGGCTTGCTTCCCGGCACGGTGAGCGTGACCGTGTAGGCCGCGCCCTTGCCTTTCTGGCCGAGCGCGCACTCGATATCCACCCGCACCCACTTGCCCACCGGCACCGTGGCCAGCTTCCTGCCGCTCGCCGTCACGTTGCCGTGTCCATCCAGACGGACGCTCGGGCCAATGTTGCCGGGATAGCCGGTCTCGTCGCGCCACTCGGTGAAGAAGGAGCATCCTGGCCGCAGAAGCACGCGGAAGCTCTGCCGCACGGTGCCCTCGGTGAAGTGGGGCTGGTAGTAGAAGTGGGGCTGCCAGGAGGGTTTCGCAGCGGATGAATCGGTGATCTTGAGGCTGCGCTTGCCCGTGGCGGCCGCCTCATCGGTGACAACGATGGAGGCCCCGCCCATCTCGCCGCTGACCAGGGCACCGACGGGCCGCCCCCCGACCGGCGTGTCCTCGAAGCCGTCGTCCACGGGCTTCGGGCCGGGCGGTGGCGGCGGGTCGGGCAGCACGGTCTTGGGATGCCGCACGGCCTTCGCTTCGGCCACCCAGGCCGGGTCGCCGTAGAGACCTGTCTCCGACACGTCGATGGGCTGGAAGCCGAGCTTGAGCGCGGGCGAGCCGGGCTTGAGACGGAAGTCGCAGCCATCGGCGTCCACGAACATCGGATCGGCGACGACGGACTGCGCGTCGAGCCCCATCTTCTGCCACTCGGCAAAGGTGTGCTTGAAGAAACGGAAGTCGGGCTGGGCGGGGTTCCAGAACACGTTGCGGTCCCACACGCCAAGCGACTGCTTCTCCTTCAGCCGCTCTCGCAGCCGTCGCTCTGCCATTGGGATGAAGAGGGTGCCCTGTGTGAAGAACACGATGTTGCGCTCGAAGGTGTTCACGTCCTTGCTCCAGCAGGGCCAGAGCATCTGCTGGGCGGAGAAGGCGAAGACGTTGTTGCGGATGACGTTGTTGTGTCCGCCGTTGTGCTTCATGAGTCCGCCGCTGAGGATGTTGTAGACCACGTTGTTCTCGACGAGGTAGCCGTTGGTGGTGCTGTCGAGGTAGATGCCCCATCCGATGGCGCTGTGGGGCCACACGTCGTGGAAGAGGTTGTGGCGGATGGCGCTGCCGGGCGACGTGCCGAGGGTGTAGATGGCGCCGCCGTCGTTGAGCTGGCCCTTCATCACGTGGTGCACGTGGTTGCGTTCGATGAGATTGTGGGTCGTGCGGTTGGCGGCATCGTTCCAGTTCCAGCCGATGGACATTCCTGAGTAGTTGAAGTCGTGGATGTCGTTGTGCGTGATGCGGTTGTGGTGGCTCTGGGCGACCCAGATGCCGACGCCGGCGGGGTAGACGTGGCCGCCGTCGAAGAGGTGGCAGTTGTCCACCACGTTGTGGCTCGAGGTGAGGGCCTCGGTCTTGGGCATGGACGCCTCGCCGATGCGGACGCCGCCGATGCCGAGGTCGCGGATGCGGCACTGCACGATGCGGCATCGCTTGCAGGCGCGGCGCAGCCAGATGCCGTAGTGCCCCACGCGGGCGACCTCGCAGCGCTCGAAGGTGCAGTCGAGCGCGCCGTCGGCCATGATGGCGGCGGGAGCGCTCACCACCGCCTGCGGGTCGCTGTGCCCCTCAGGCTCCAGCTCCCAGTCTTCGTGCTGGAAGGACAGGCCGCGGAAGGTCACCTTCTCGACCCAGAGGCCAAGCTCGGGCGCGCCCTTGAGCTCCCCCCCGCGGGTGCGCCGGGGCGCCACCACCTCGGCCGCCGTCATATCCTCACCGGGCAGGGGCCAGTAGGCGAGCACGCCGGTGTGGCGAT
>JADHXT010000088.1 GCA_016782825.1 Candidatus Brocadiia bacterium
ACCAGCACGGTGAGCAGCCACACCACAGGCAGGAGCATGGGCCGCCCCGATGCATCGCGCCTCGAGCGCCAGAAGGCCGCCAGCGCCGGCGGCACGAGAAGACACCACGGCAGGAAACCGCTCACGAAATGGCCCACGAGGTAGTAGACCGGCTTGCCCTTCCCCACACGGCTGCCCGATGCGAGCACGCGGTGCGCCATCTCGTTGAGCACGACGATCCTGTAGAACTCCCTCCCGCCCACCGCCAGCGCAGGAAGGAACCATGCCAGGGCGATCCCCAGCCACAGCAGCGCGCCCCATCCCACGCGCAGCCGCTTCACGAAGCCTAGCTCGCGCCGGCAAGCGAGGAACGCAAGCACCACCAGCAAGCCGAGCAGCGCCACCGGCCCCTTGGTGAGAGTGCCCAGGCCCAGCGCACTCCACATGAGAAACGGATACCGGGCCTTCCGCCCCTCATCCTGGTGTGCCAGCAGGAAGAAGTAGATGGCGAGGGTGATGAACAGACACAGCATCATGTCCGTACGGGCCAGCGCGGTGAGATGGACAAATTGAGAGCTGCACAGGAGGATGAGGCCCGAGAGCCAGGCCACGTCGGGCGAGGCGAGGCGTGCCGCAATCAGGCAGGTAGGTGAGCACCATCACGCCGAGCCCGCAGGCGACTGCGGGCAGGCGGATCGAGAGGTCGGTCGGGCCGCTGCACGCCGCGGCGATGGGCACGGCCACCCAGTTGTAGAGGGGGGGGGCTTGGTCGCGGGGCGGGTCATGCCGCGTTCGTACGGGTGGAACCACGCTCCCCGCTGCATGATGTCGATGATGTAGAGCCCCTGGCGGGCCTGGTCGCGGTTGTCCAGGTCCAGCGGCGCGGTGAGACGCGCGATGCTGAGCACGGCATACGCGGCGGTGAGGAGAGCCAGGGCGGAACGTCGTTGCATCGCGAGCAGCCTGATGTCTGCGCCGGCGTGCATCGGCAGGATGGATCATTTCTTCGTCGTAGGTCGGGGCCCGACGCGCCATTCGAGGATGCCGCCGGAGACGCCCTCGCGAAGCTGCACCTCGAGGCGCACTTCCCGCGTGGTGACGGGCTCGAAGGTGATCTTGTTGAAGGCGTTCTTGGCCGTGCCGCAGGCCGAGCCGCCGGTGAGCTTCACTTCCTTCCACGCATCGCCGACCTTGGCGAGCATCTTCCACGACGCGGGGACGCGGCACTGGCCCGCGCCGGTGTCGTCGAACCAGTAGACGTCGGCCCAGGCGAGGGTGGCGGGCTTGGCGAGCTTGTAGGCCACCCACTCGGTGGTGCCTTTGTGGTCCCACCAGGTCATGCGGGGGACGGCGTGGTCGTTGGAGGTCTTGGGCAGCAGGCCGTCGCACATGGCGCCTACGTCGTCGCCCCCGTGGCAGTGCGAGGCAGTGGCGCGGTAGGCGGGCTGCGGGGGCGCCTGCCACGCGTGGGCGTCGGGGCTGGTGCTGGCGATGGGAAAGGCGCTGATGCGGAGCCGGGCGCAGCCCATGGGGATAAGGGTGACGGTCTCGAGGGGCTCGGCGGTGCGGGCGGGGCTGGGCTGGAGGGCGGCGCACAAGCCGTGGCGGTCGAGGGTCCACTCGGGCACCTTGCGCGCCTTGGCCCTGATCTCGATGGGCGTGCCCGCGGGCGTGAAGACCTGGCCCGCGAGCGGCCGATGGCGGAGGACGACCTCGAGGCTGGCCTCGGGCTTCGCGGGGTCCACCGCCAGGCCGTAGTTCCAGGGCGTGGTGGGGAACACCTCGCAGCCGGGCCACTCCTTGTCGCCGAAGGGCTTGTACTCCTCGCCGATCTTCAGCGAGAAGGTCAGCGGGCCGTAGTCCACGCTCACGGCGTTCTTGTTCTTCGTCCACACGCGGAGGCCCAGGTGCATGGGCAGGGTGAGGGTCAGCCTGTCGCCGTCGCTCCACTGGCGATCGACGACCAGGTAGGAGCGCGGCTGGGTCTTCGCCGCGACGGGCTGGCCGTTGATGGTGAGCGTTGCTCCGTTGCACCAGGCGGGGATGCGCAGGTAGAGCGGGAAGCGGACGGGCTTCGCCGCCGCCAGCGTGAGGGCCACGGTGCCCACGAAGGGGTAGGCCGTGTCCTCGGCGATCTTCACGGTCGTGCCGGCATCGCCCACTTTGGCCTCCACGTTGCAGGCGGCGTAGAGGGAGGCGCACAGGCCGTTGTCGGCGGTGGCGAGCCAGAGCTCCTCGGCGTAGTAGGGCCAGCCGTGGCTCACGTTGTGCTGGCAGCAGCGGTAGGAGCGGGGGTTGTAGGCGAACATGCAGCCGCCGTTCTGGATGCCGGGGCTGTGGTTGCGGCGGTCGAGGACCACCTGGTTGGGCGCGGTGAGGTAGTGGAGGCCCTTCAGGTCGGGGGTGTGCGAGGCGGGGTAGGAGTTGAAGGCCACGTCCTCGCAGCGTTCGGCCCAGCGCGGGTCGCCGCTGATGCGGGTGAGGAGCTGTGCGGAGTGCATGAACTCCACCATGGAGCAGCTTTCGGCGCCCTGGTGGGGGTCGTCGAAGCCTCGCCGGCAGTTCTCGTCGGCGCCGAACATGCCGCCGGGCACCTGGCCGTAGAGGCCCCACACCTCCTGGTAGTTGCGCTCCACGGCGTCGAGGAGCGCGCGGTCCTTGCCTTGCACGTAGAAGATGCCGGGGGCGCGGAAGCACTGGCAGATGTTCACGCCGTGCCAGTTGGCCACGCCCTGGTCCCAGCGGGCCATGTTGCGGTGGGTTTTCTCGGACACCTTGAGGAGCTCGGCATCGCCGGTGCGGTTGTAGAGCCAGTGGACGCTCTCGAGGTTGTCGCTGGCGCGCTGCTGCTGCCAGAAGGGCGGGAGGAAATCGGCGTCGGGCACGGTGAGTTGCCAGCGGAAGTACTTGCCCATGAGATCGAGCACGCGGGGGTCGCCGGTCACTTCGTGGTAGGACTGGAGGCAGTTGAGGGCGATCATGTTGGGCCAGAGGTCAGGCTTGCCGCGCGCGCGGCGGCTGCCGCCCTTGTTGGCCACGGGCCCGAACCAGCCGTCGGGCTGCTGGCTGGCGAGCATGCCCTCGATCCACTTGCGGGCCTCGCGGACGATGTTCTCGTTCTTGAGCACGTAGCCCATGTCGCCGTAGCCCTTGAGCCAGTAGGGCACTTCCTCCCAGGGGCTGTGGCCTTCGCCTGTCTTACTCAGCCAGGCGTTGTCCTTCTCGCGGCAGAAGCCGCTGATCTCGGTGAGCTTGCCGATGAAGCCTTCGGCCTGGAGTTCGAGCTGCTTGCGGAGCCAGCCGCGGGGCGTGATGGCGCCGATGGGCAGCCTCACGAGCGGGCTCGTGAGCAGGGGCGAGCGGTTCGAGACGTAATGCTTGTTCGGCGCGGCGGCGGGCACAGTGGTCACGGTGTGGACCTTTGCGGCGCCGGCGTGTGCGAGGGCCGCTCCAGCCAGGAGGCCGAGGGCAGTGAGGAGGGCGAGCGAGGAGTTCACGGGGTCTCCTTTCCAGGGGAAGGTGAGGCGCATAGTGCAGGGTAATGCTGAAGGCGGATGGAGTCAACTGCAACCAGCGTGCCCGCATGGCGGCAGGACAGGCGCGCAGTGGTCAATCAGAGCTCCACGTCTAGCACGGCTTTGACATCCCAGCAGTTCTCGATGGCCTCCAGCAGGATGTCCGGATCGACGCCGGCATCCAGAAGGAACACAACGCCCAAGAAGATCCTCAATCTTTCAGCAGCCCAGTGGAGGTCAATGCCACGGTAAGCCTTGTCCTCCAGTTCGTGATCGTAGTGTGTGAAGTAATTGCGCGTGTCTACAAGACGATTCACGAAGTTCCCGGCCATGTTCGTCAGCCTCTTCTTCAGGTCCGCAGGCAGTTGCCTGACCAGGAGGTCCAAGCGCTTCCGCAACGAGTACTCATTAGCATACTTGATCCTCGAAAGGAAGCTCTGCCGAAGATCCCCCGTGATCTCCTGGGGCAGTCCAGTCTCCATCTTCTCGCGTAGAACCTCGTACTGGGCTTTGGGCAGGTAGGTCCCTCGCCCTGCGCACCGGTGGTACGTTTCAACGACCCGCATGAGGCTCAGGAATCTGAACTCAGGGGGCAAGTCATTGGCGTACACCGTATTGAAGTAGATGTTCCGAGCAGTCCTGAGTCTCTTTCCTCGCAGGAGCCATCTTCGGAGCAGTGCAGGGAACGCAGCCCCGAGTCCCGGGCGCGGCAAGAGCATCTCAGGCAGGTACACGTTCTCTCTTGGGTTCTTGACTCGCTGAACGAAGAGAGAGTGCAGTTCCCTGTCGACGCTGTCACGCGGCTCATCACAGGCCACGGGGTCAAGGCACAGTTCCTTCATGGCGACTGGCTGACCGACCAAGAGCGAGAGGAGGTTCTGGCAGTCGAACGCCAGCAGGTCCAAGTCATGCAGCGTACGGGGCCGCGCGCTGGAAAGCTTCACGAAGCACCTGTGGTCCCACTGAACGTGGTCCAGTGAAACATCCTGCTGCCAGAACTCGGACTCAAGCCTGACCTCTAACCCCAGCTCGTCGATGGCGATCTCTGGTGCTTCCGGAAAGCGGAAGACCGCGTGGTACGTCCGCCTCTTCTTTCCAGAAGTGGTGGTCTTGATCGGTGAGAGGCCAGCCCAGTTCTCAAGACATGTCAGCCCAAACCGGCAGCTTCCGAAAGCCTGCTGCCCGGCCAATTCGCTTGCTTCGCCGATCAACGCGTGGTTGACAGTCACTTCGCATGAGCCGCTCCCGCCCGCTCCGCAGTGCGCGCCAGTAATGAACGAATCGAGTAGCGTGAGTGGGGTGCCACCGATGAGCATCCCCAGCACAATAGGGAGTTTCCGTCCAGTCTGACGGCACCCTTCGAGCTGTTCTGAGAGCTCTAGAACGATCCTCTGGCCCGGCGTGAAGTTCAGCCTTCCCCTGACTTCAGATTCAGGCTGCGACGGCAGCCAGAAGCGTCCTTCGGCGTCGATCTCGCTGAGCATGCTGTAGGTAGTCATACCTTGCCTCCTGACATAGACGCATCCGTAATGAGCGCCTACCAAGGTGCCTTTGACCGTGCAGCCTGTGACACGGCGCATCTTGACCCAAATCGGGCCTGCGGCTCACATCATACCACAACAGGGCCTACGTCCGGTGGTCGCCTAGCCATGCAGCGGTGATAGATTGTGTTGTTTGATCTCACCGGCGGCCGCGCACTATAATCACCCCCGCGCGTCAGTCGCTTGCCCTCTCTTGTTCTGCAACGGAGCCGAAGATGCGAATCGCCCTGCTCGTTCTGTGCTGCCTGTGTGCGTCCTTGGTCAGCGACGCCGCGGAATCGCCGCTCCTGCCCGCCAAGCTGCTGTCCGTCCGCGGCGGGCTCGGCAACGTGTTCCAGAAGCTCGAAGGCGACGGCGAGGTAACGGTCGCCTACTTCGGCGGCAGCATCACCGCGGCCCACGGCTGGCGGCCCAAGACCCTCAAGTGGTTCCGCGAAACCTGGCCCGGCGCCAAGGTGAAGGAGATCAACGCGGCCATCGGCGGCACCGGCTCCGACCTCGGCGTGTTCCGATGCCGCAAAGACGTGCTGGACGGCAAGCCCGACCTCGTGTTCGTCGAGTTCGCCGTCAACGATGGCGGCGCACAGCCTGCCCAAATCCACAAGACGATGGAAGGCATCGTCCGCCAGATCTGGACGGCCAACCCCCTCACCGACATCTGCTTCGTCTACACCATCCACCAGGGGATGCTCAAAGACTACGCCGCCGGCACCTTCCCCCGCTCCGCCTCCTCACACGAGCGCATCGCCGAACACTACGGCATCCCCAGCATCTGCATGGCCCTCCGCATCAGCGAGATGGAGCGAGCCGGCAAGCTCGTCTTCACCCTGCCCAAAGGCCAGAATGCCCCCGCCGGCAAGCTCCTCTTCTCCCGCGACAGTTGCCACCCCACCAACGAAGGCCACGACGTGTTCCTCGACGTCATCGCCGCCGGCCTCAAGCAGATCCAGAAGGCGTCGAAGCCCGGCCCCCACAAGATGCCCGAGCCCTACGACGCCGGCAACTGGCAGGACGCGCAGCTCGTGGACATCCAGCCCGCCATGCTCGCCGGAAGCTGGAAGAAGATGGACACCAAGAGCGGCCTCGGCCACCGCTTCCACAACCGCCTGCCCACCCTCTGGCACGGCAGCACGCCCGGCGACAAGCTCTCTTTCACCTTCAAGGGCACCATGTGCCGTTTCTACGACCTCGTGGGTCCCGACGGCGGCATCGGCATCGTGACCATGGACGGCAAGAAGACCGGCGAAGCCAAGCGCTTCGACCACTACTGCACCTATCACCGCCTCGCCGCCTTCACCGCCGCCTACAACGCGCCCGACGGCACCCACACTGTCACCGTCGAGATCAGCCCCACGCAGCCCGATCGCGAGCCCGTGCTCAAGCGCGTCCGCGACCAGAAGGGCTTCGACCCCAAGAAGTTCGACGGCACCAACCTGTGGCTCGGCTACCTCATGCTCCGAGGGGAGCTGGTGAAGTGAGCGCCCCGTGACCTGGTGCAACTGGGGGGTGCCACGCCCAAACTTGTTTGGGCGTGCCGCAGGAGTACATGCGCATGCACCGGAAAACGCGGAAGCGTTTCGATGGCTTTGGCGACGCGCGTGAGTTGACATTCTCGTGCCACGAACGGCGCGCGTTCCTGTCGGCAGATCGCACTCGCGAGTACTTCTGCGACGCCGTCCTCGCAGCATGCGAGAGGTACCCATTTGAGCTTTGGGCCTATGTGATCATGCCTGAACACATCCACATGATCATCTGGCCCACAGTGCCGGGCCGTGTCGTCTCACGTGTCCTTCAGGCCATCAAGCAGTCTGTGGCCCGCAGGGCCATTGCGTTTCTGAGAAAGCACAATCCTGCCGGATTGGAGCAGTTGGCTACGGGGTACGCCGGGAAGCCATTGAGGTTCTGGCTGCCAGGAGGCGGCTATGACCGGAATATCATGAAGCGTGGGACATTGTTGAAGGCGGTCGACTACATCCATAACAATCCGGTCAGACGGGGGCTGGTCGAGGCCCCGGGAATGTGGCGCTGGTCGAGCGTCCATGAGTGGGACGAGCCCGGCAGTGGGCCGATCCCGATCGATCTGGCCTCGTTCCCTGTCACGTGAGAGCCTTTGGACACGCCCAAACAAGTTTGGGCGTGGCACCCAGTCCTGGGCCTCGAGCACCATGTGGTGCCACGGACAAACTCGTTTGTCCGTGTCTTCCCCGCTCGAACAAACCGGACCCTCACTTGGCTGAAGTGTTACGCCCAAACAAGTTTGGGCGTGGCACCCGGCAGGGGATTGTGGTACGCTTGGCTCAGCGCGGGAGTCTGCACTCATAGCGGAGATGACGCATGGCGAAGCCCACCGACGTTCGGCCCATCGGATGCGAGCTTTTCTTCCTGCCCGTCTATACTCGCGTACCGCTGAAGTTCGGCCCGGAGACCACCACCTACGTCACCTGTGCCCGCGTGCGGCTCCGCGTGGCCGACGCCAGCGGCAGGATGGCCGACGGCTGGGGCGAGACACCCCTCAGCGTCCAATGGGCCTGGCCCAGCTCCCTCGGCTACGAGCCGCGCCACGAGGTGATGAAGGCCTTCTGCGTGGCGCTTGCCGAGGCGTGGGCCGCCTTCGGCACGAGCGGCCACCCGATGGAGGTGGGCCACGCATTCCTCGAGTCCGAGCTGCCGCGCCTGCTCGATGCCGCCAACGCACACCGACCCGACGCCGAGCCCATGCCGCAGCTTGCCGCGCTCATCTGCTGCTCGGCTTTCGACATCGCCCTCCACGACGCCTTCGGCAACCTCGTCGGCCGCCCCACGTACGACACCTACACCGCTGAGTTCATGAGCGCCGACCTCGCGGCCTACCTGACACCGGCCGAGGGCGCCGACGTGTGCTTCGCCGGCAAGTATCCCGCCGATTTCTTCGCGTCGCCCGCGCCCACCAGGATGCCCGCCTGGCACCTCGTGGGCGGCAAAGACCTCCTGGACGAAGCCGAGCTGACCGGCGCCGAGCCCGACGACGGCTACCCCGTGCTGCTGCCCGACTGGATCGCCCGCGACGGCCTCACCTGCCTGAAGGTGAAGCTCCGCGGCAACGACGCCGAGTGGGACGTCGACCGCCTCGTCCGCGTCGGCCAGATCGCCATCGACGGCGGCGTGCTCTGGCTCACCAGCGACTTCAACTGCACCGTCACCGACCCCGCCTACGTGACCGACATCCTCGACCGCCTGCTCGCCGAACACCCCCGCATCTACGGCATGATCCTCTACGTCGAGCAGCCCTTCCCCTACGACCTCGAGGCCAGCCGCATCGACGTCCACGCCGTCTCCGCCCGCAAGCCGCTGTTCATGGACGAAAGCGCGCACGACTGGCATCTCGTGCGCCTCGGCCGCTCCCTCGGCTGGACCGGCGTGGCCCTCAAGACCTGCAAGACCCAGACCGGAGCCCTCCTGTCCCTGTGCTGGGCCAAGGCCCACGGCATGACCCTCATGGTGCAGGACCTCACGAACCCCATGCTCGCACAGGTGCCCCACTGCCTGCTCGCCGCACACGCCGGCACCATCATGGGCGTGGAAACCAACGCCATGCAGTTCTACCCCGAAGCCAGCGTGCCCGAGCAGGTGGTGCACCTCGGCCTCCACCAGCGGGTGAACGGCTGCGTGGACCTCAGCACCCTCGCCGGCCCAGGCTTCGGCTACCGTCTGGACGAGATCGACCGCGAGCTGCCGGCGCCCGTTGCGACCGCCGGCGAACTGTAGGCGAGGCGCCATGGCCAGTGACGGGCAGCACGATCCCGCGGAAGAAACGAGCGAGAAGCAACGCAAGCCGCGCGGCTGCCGAGTGCCGCGTCCGGGCGAAAAGCCGCCGCGGTTCTGCGTCCCGTGCACCCTCTATTCCGTGGTGCTGTTTTTGCTGGTGTTAGTCCTGCTGTGGCTCGCGTTGCGCGGGCACTGAGTGCGGAAGCTGCGGGAACCCTCGTGCTTGGGGCCGGCTCACAGGAAGTAGGCGTTGAGCACGTATTCCTGCATCATGCGCTGGGTGTTGAAGAAGGAGCCGTTGAGGGCGATGGCGTGGCGCATGATGTCGATGAACTGCTCGCGGCGGTCATAGAAGATGGGGAGGACGGCGCGTTCGAGCTTGTCGTAGAGCGAGGCGGCATCCTTGGCGTTGTCCACGTCGGTGGCCTGCTGCCAGTGCTCGCCGATGGACCAGCCGGTGATGCCCTCAATGCATCCTTCGACCCACCATCCGTCGAGGATGCTGAGGGAGGGCACACCGTTGAGTGCGGCCTTCATGCCGCTGGTGCCCGAGGCCTCGAGGGGGGGCTGGGGGGTGTTGAGCCACACGTCGCAGCCGGTGGTGAGGAGCTTGCCGAGGCGCATGTCGTAGTTTTCGAGGTAGGCGATGGACACGGCGCCTCGCAGGGTATCACGGACCTGGTGGATCCGCTGGATGAGGCCCTTGCCTGCGTTGTCCTGGGGGTGGGCTTTGCCGGCGTAGACGACCTGGAGGGGGCCCACGTTGGCGGCGATGGCCTTGAGGCGCTCGGGGTCGTGGAACAGCAGGTCGGCGCGCTTGTAGGTGGCGGCGCGGCGTGCGAAGCCGAGGGTCAGGATGTCCACGTCCATGCCCGCGTTGGTCTCGCGGTTCACGTATTGGATGAGGGCGCGTTTGGCGCGTTGGTGGGCGGCCCAGATTTCGTGGCGGGGGATGCTGAGGGCGTAGCGGAGGCTGAAGTTGTCCTCGCGCCATTCACGCACGTAGCGGTCAAAGAGGCGCTGGAAGGGGGTGGCGGCCCATCGGGCGGCGTGGACGCCGTTGGTGATGGAGTCGATGTGGTAGGAGGCAAACATCTGGCGCGACACCTCGCCGTGGCGCTTGGCCACGCCGTTGACGTAGTCGCTGAGGTTGAGCGCCAGGTAGGTCATGTTGAGGGCGCCTTCACAGCAGAAGATCTCGGGCAGGTCGAAGGCGCCATGGTGTCCGACCACGCGGTGCACGAGGTCCATGGGGAATCTGTCGTGGCCGGCGGCCACGGGGGTGTGTGTGGTGAAAACGCACTGCTCGCGGACGGCCTGGATGTCCTCGTCGGTGATGGTGGCGCGGCCGGAGCTCTGGAGGCGCTCGTCGAGCAGCTCGAGGGTCAGGAGGCTGGCGTGGCCTTCGTTCATGTGGAAGCGGTGCACATTGCCGTAGCCGAGGGCGCGGAGCATGCGCACGCCGCCGACGCCGAGGACCATCTCCTGGCACAGGCGGTAGTGGCTGTCGCCGCCGTAGAGGTGGTCGGTGAGGGTGCGGTCCCACTCGGAGTTTTCGGGCAGATCGGAATCGAGGAGAACCACGGGCACGCGGTGGCCGCCGACGCCCACGACCTCGAACTTCCAGGCGCGGAGCTGCACGGGGCGGTCTTCGATGGTGACCGTCACGCGCTCGACCTGCTCGTGGAGATAGTCGTCCACGCGCCACGCCACCGGTTCCTCGCGCTGCCAGCCGCTGGCGTCGAGGCGCTGGTAGAAGTAGCCCTTGCGGTGGAGGAGCGACACGCCGACCATGGGCATCGAGAGGTCGGCCGCGGAGTTCACCGTGTCGCCGGCCAGCACACCCAGGCCACCACTGTAGGTGGGGATGGCTGGCTTGAGGGCGATCTCCATCGTGAAGTAGGCAATGATACCTTGACTGGCCACGGAGCTCTCCTGAATCTATGTCGATCGGCCGGCTGCGGCACGACGGCGCGCCACGGCCTGCACGTGGAGGGTATGCGGTACGCAGGGCGAAAGGCGGGGCAGGCCACAGGGGTGGCTCGCTCGCCGAAGCCCCGGCCGCCAACTGGCCCC
>JADHXT010000089.1 GCA_016782825.1 Candidatus Brocadiia bacterium
GCCTTTCTGACCGTGGAGCGCGGCAGCGTGCTGGAGGGGGAGGTAGCCGTCCGAGGCGCGCTGCACACGTTTGGCCCCAGCGGCTTCATCCTGAGCCCTGTGGACAATATCCGCGACACGTCGGAGTGTGCGTGGGCCAACACGCTGGCGTTGATCGAGGCGTGGAAGGAAATGCGGTAGGGCGGAATGTGTGGCGGGGTATCCATAGACCCGGCGCCGCGATCTTCGCCCGCCACCGCCGCGCTTTTCAACCGACGTTCACAGAAACGGCGCGGGCCTGCAGGACTGTCCGCGGGAGGTCCCGTGCGGGACATGGGCCGGTAGCGTGGCCCGCTGACCCCTGACAGTCTGCGCGTGGGGGGAGCAGGGCCTGCAACGCGCGCCGGGGACGCCATCGACAGGCTCAGGGCCTTGACACGCGCTGCTTGGCAGGAGATACTACACCTGTGAACTATTGATGCCTGAACTATTGGGAGCCGAGCATGGCATCCACCGACACTGGCGACGACTTGGCCTACGTGCGCGCGGGCATCAGCGCTGACCTCGACACTGTGCTAATCTTCAATCTCCTTCGCACACAGAGCTATCTCGCGCCCTTCATCGACGCCGACCTGCGCGAGCAGAACCTCACCGGCGCCCAGTTCAACGCCTTGCTGGTACTGCGCGCCGCCGGCGCCGAAGGCCTGCTCATGGGCGAGATCGGCGAGCGGCTTGTCGTCACGAAGTCGAACGTCACCGGCCTGGTGGACCGCCTGGAACGCCAGAGCCTCGTGGCACGTGGCCAGCATACCGACCGCCGCGCTACCCTCGTGCGGCTCACGGCTGCCGGCGAGCAGCTTCTCGACCGCACGGCTCCTCGCATGGCCAGGCTCCACGCCAAGCTCATCGAGGGCTTCAACGCAAGCGAGAAGCACACCCTCACCAAGCTGCTCACCAAGCTCCGACGCACCCTGCGCCAGCGGCGGAAGGAGACTCTCTGATGCGTGGCGGCTGGCGCGGAGCCATGTCCACGGTGGGGGGCCTCACCCGCACGTACGGCTTGCAGAGGCACTTCACCAAAGAGGGCGTCGACGGGCCTCCGCCGCGCATCGACCGCACGAGCCTTCAGCGCGTGAGCCGCTACTTCCGCCCCTACGCCAGGCAGTGGCTGGTCGTGCTCATCTGCATCGGCCTGACGGCGGGGCTGAATGTGCTGCCTCCATTCTGCGTGGGCACGATCCTTGACCGAGCCATCCCCGACGCCGACATGACGCTGCTGGCCCTGTTGGCCGGCGCGATGGTGGGCCTCGCCCTTGTGTCGGGCCTGATCGGCGTACTCCAGCAATCGCTCACGGCCAAGGCGGGGCAGAGCATAATGTTCGACCTGCGGAACGAGCTGTTCCGCCACCTGCAACAGATGTCGCTGCATTTCTACACCGCCACCCGCTCGGGCGAGATCGTCTCGCGGATCAACAACGACGTGAACGCCGTGCAGGGCGTGGCGACGGGCACGCTGGTGGCCGTGGCCAGCAACGTGGCCACCCTGACCGCCACGTCCATCGCCCTCTTTTCGATGAACTGGCGGCTGACCATCGTGGCCGTGCTGGTGGTGCCCGCCTTCTACCTGCCGTCGAGGCTGGTGGGCGCCATCCGGCGCCGGCTCGCCGACGACACACAGGAAAGCCAGGCGTCGCTCCTCGCCTTCATGCAGGAGCGGCTGCACGTGAGCGGCTCGATCCTCACCAAGATCTTCGGCCAGCAGGAGCCCGACGCCGGGATCTTCGCCGAGCAGAGCGCGCGCGTTCGCGACCTGAACGTCAAGCAGGCCATCGTCGGGCGGTGGCTGTTCATGATCCTCAGCGTGTTCAGCGCCATGGGTCCCGCGCTCATCTTCTGGTACGGCGGCTACCAGGTGATCCGCGAGCAGCTCACGCCCGGGCTGCTCGTCGCCTTCGCTGCACTGCTCACCCTGCTGTACCGCCCCCTGGTGCAGCTCGCATCGGTGTATGTGGACGTGCAGGCGGCCATCGCCGTGTTTGACAGAATCCTCGAATACCTCGACCTCCGGCCGTCCGTCAAGGAGAAGCCCGACGCCCTGGCGCTCGCGCACACGGAAGGACACATCGCATTCGAGGGCGTCCGCTTCGCCTATCCTGCAGTCGTGACGACGGGCGAGCCGCCCAACGACGGGGATCCAGACGAGCCAGCCACCGAGCCCTTCGCCTTGCAGGACGTGAGCTTCGAGATCGCCCCCGGCGAGCAGGTGGCCCTGGTGGGCCCCAGCGGTGCGGGCAAGACCACCATCACCTACCTCGTGCCACGCTTCTACGACCCCGATGCCGGCCGCATCACGCTCGATGGACACGACCTGCGCGACCTCGCCCAGGAAAGCATCCGCCAGCACATCGGCGTGGTGACCCAGGAGACCTTCCTCTTTCACTCCACCATCCGCGAGAACCTGCTCTACGCTCGGCCCGACGCCTTGGAAAGCGAGATGATCGAGGCCTGCCAGACCGCCAACATCCACGACTTCGTGTCCGCGCTCCCCGACGGCTATGGCACGGTGGTGGGCGAGCGCGGGTTCCGCCTCTCGGGCGGCGAGAAGCAGCGGGTCTCCATCGCCCGAGCGCTCCTCAAGAACCCCACCATCCTGATCCTCGACGAAGCCACCAGCAGCCTCGACGCCACGTCCGAATACCTTATCCAAACGGCACTGGCGAAGCTGCTGCGGGGGCGCACGTCGCTGGTCATCGCCCACCGCCTCTCGACGATCCTCAACTCCGACCGCATCGTCGTCCTCGACGCCGGACGAGTCGTGGAAATCGGCACACACCACGAACTGCTGGACAGGGCGGGCCTCTACGCCGACCTCTTCCACCAGCAGTTCGGGAAGGCATTGCAGTTGGATGGTGAACGACGGGGAGTGGGACGCGAGAGCACTCGCAAGGAGGAACAGAAATGAAACCATCGCGTGAACTGGCCATGCTGGCCGCTGCGCTTATCGCACTCGTGAGCGGAGCGCGAGCCGCACAAGGGAGAAGGAGTGCCCCCATGTTCGAGACCGACGTGGTGAAGACCAGCGTGGGAGAGCTTAAGATCAGCTTCGTGGGACACGGCACGCTGCAGTTTGCCCTCGGCGACGCCGTCATCCACGTCGACCCCGTGTCGCGCGAGGCCGACTACACCAGGATGCCGAAGGCCGATCTCGTCCTGATCACGCACGAGCATGGCGACCACCTGGACGCCGACGCCATCGCCGCCGTGCGCGCGAAGGACACGGTCGTCATCCTCACCGAGCGATGCGCGGCGGCCGTGCCGGGGAGCACGGTGATGAAGAACGGCGACGTGCGAACCGTGGCAGGACTGAAGGTCGAGGCCGTGCCGGCCTACAACGTCGTGCACAAGCGTCCCTCTGGCGAGCCGTTCCATCCCCGCGGCAACGGCAACGGCTATGTCATCACCTTCGGCGACACACGCGTCTATGTCGCGGGCGACACCGAGAACATCCCGGAGATGAAGCAGCTGAAGGACGTCGACGTGGCTTTCCTGCCGATGAACCTGCCCTACACGATGACCCCCGCCATGGTGGCCGACGCCGCCCGAGCCTTCCGGCCGAAGGTCCTCTACCCCTACCATTTCGGCAAGACCAACACCGCTGAGCTGACCAGACTGCTAGCAGGTGAGAAGTCCATCGAGGTGCGCATCAGGAAGATGGAGTGAACCGTACAGAACTTGCCGCCTGTGCATGTGCAGGGCGAGGGGTGCCGAATGGCGCTCCCCCTTGTGGTCTTCCGTCGCCCGATCGCTGCAGGATGCGAGGGCGACCAGATCCCATACGTGTGGCCGCCAGGTCTCCAAGGCGGGAGACGTGACCAACAGGGCGGCAGTCGGTCGAGGCCCCCCGCGCCCCGATTCGCGCGAGCGGGACGCTCACTCGATGGTCAACAGCGTCACCGTATCCCTGTCCTTCACAAAGACTCGGTTGCCGGCGATCATTGGGTGCGCGTAGGTCGGGGTGTCGGACACCTTGATCCGCGCCAGCTCCTCATACTGCTTGCCGCTGGGCTTGAAGACGATGAGTTCCGACGTGCTGGGCAGAGCCAGCATGACCGAGCCGGCGGCGACGATGGCCGCGAAGCCCCGGCCGTGCCGGGCGGTGTCGATCCAGGCCGTCTTCCCATTCTGCGCGTTGATGCAGAAGAGACTGCTGCGGTCCGAGAGGCCGAAGAGGAACCCATCCTTGAGCACCGGCGTGTTGAACTGGACGGCGACGTTCGGGTTGCTCCAGAGCTCCTTGGCGACGAAACCGTCGCCCTGTTTCTCAATCTTCACAGCCTTGGTGCCCCGCGCCGCCCCCGTGCAAATCACCGTCTGCCCATCGACGATCGGCGTGGCAGCGTTGTAAGCCCTTCGCTGGGGCACGAACGGAAGTTGCCACAGGAGCTTCCCATCGGATACGCCGACCCCCACCAGGCTCTTGTCCGTCAGTGTAACGATCTGCTTCGTTCCGTCCACGGTCAACAGAGCAGGTGAGGCGTACTCGGGGCCCTCGCCGTCCCAGCGCCACTTCTCGTCGCCGTTGGCGAGGTCATAGGCGATGATCGCTCCCTTGCCTTCTCCGCCAAGATGCGCGATGGCCAAACCGTCAACGGTGATGGGCGACATCGCGGTGAAGAACTTGGGTACCACCTTGGGGAATGGGTCCTTGCGCCAGATGACCTTCCCGCTGGCAGCGTCGAGGCAGGAGACGGTTCCGTTGACCCCGAGCGTGACCACCTTGCCCTCGGCCACGGTGGGCGAACTCCTCGGCCCCGGGTGGCGCGCTGCCGGTCCCGTGGGGGCCTTGGCCGCGTACTTGTCGCGCCAGAGCTCCTTGCCGTCGGCGGCGTTCAGACACAGCGTCACCTCATCCTCGCCCTGCCGAGCGAAGACATAGAGCTTGTCGCCGACGAGGGCGGGCGTGGCATCGCCCATGCCCACGGTCGTGCGCCACTTCTGCGTGAGGGTCTTCGGCCAGGTCTGCGGGGCGCTGAAGCCTGTCACCCTTCCATCCCGGTTCGGCCCTCGCCACTGGGGCCAGTCCTGCGCGTAGACCGCTGCCCCGCAGAGCAGAAGCACCAGGCCAAGGCTCGCACCCGCATGTCCTGTCGTGGATCTCATTGTGGCTCCTTTCCGCACTCCCGCGATAGGCTGCTGACGAAGTCGCCCACTCGACCCCTGGCCGGCCTCGCTGGCCTGCCCCTGGCGGCGATTATATGCGCTCTGCAACAGGGAGTGCAAGGGGTTTGCTGACGAGAGTTCGGGATTGGCTTACCTCAAAGCAGTCCGGGGCCACCGCTGCAGGTACGAGATGCTGCTCGCGATGTTCCTCTGTCCGGCGCCATGCGGGAAGCCTCCTGCAACGCATTCTACCCGGCGCCGTGACGCTTGGGAAGCCCCTGTCGGGTATTGCAGCCACGATCCGAACGAACTGACCCGCCGCCGCGACGCAGAGAACTTGACACCCACCGCGTGGCGGGGTATCCATAGACCCGGCGCCGCGGTCTTCGCCTGCCACCCGCCGCGCTTCTCAAGTGACGTTCACACCGTTGACGCCCGCTCAGGCCCAACGCGCCACTTGCCGCCCCCGCACGATCTGCTTACAATGCCTTCGCCTCGTCGCTCGGCCACCCGACGGACGAATGCCGCAGGCCGCGCGGCGCGATGCGGGAAAGGAGACCGAGATGAGGTGGCTGACCGCCCTGACCGTGCTGAGCTCACTGTCCGTAGGCGCACTTGCGGCAGAGACCCCCGAGCGGATTCGAGAGTTGGCGAAGCGAGAGTTCGGCGACCGCTTCGGCGGCCTGCGGGGAGAGAAGAAAGTGTCGAAGCTCGTCGCGTCGGTGTGTCGCGGTTGCGAGTTCCACAGAGTACTGATCAAGTCCAGAAGGCCACTCGAGCCCGGCATGCCGCCCGGCCTCGCCCACCACAGGCTCAACTACCTCGCCGTCGGTCCGAAGCACGCCGTCGCCGTCCGCACGCCGAAGGATGTCGTCCGGTTCCTCGACGGGCTGCGCATCCCCGTGAAGAACGATCTCGGCGCCCTGGAACGCTGCTTCGTCTTCGCCGAGCTGACCGGCGGCAAGCTCCGCACGGCCATCCCCCGCAAGAAGAGCCTCTTCCGCCAGTACCAGCAGCAGAAGCAGGACGACTGGGACCTCAAGCTCTCCGGCACCGTCTCAGGCTGGGACATCGCTCTGACCCTCGAGGTCGACCGCGGCATCGAGTACTGCGTCCGCTGCCGCCTCCGCATCGAGCGAGCCGGCGCCATCTCGATCACTAACCAGCGCGTCGTCTACACCTACACCATGTACGAATAGCCGCCCGTGCGCCTCCGACCCTCGTTGCGATGCTCCAGCGTCGCAACGCACTGTCCACCGCGCCCTCAATGTCGCTTGATCCTGTCTTGCATACGGGGGGCCACTACGCGCACCATCCCGTGGTCGTGCGGGGCCATGTGAACCGGGTGGAGAACCGGATGCGGCAGGCTGCGGCCAAGGACAAGGAGCAGCGGTTCTCCGTCTTGTGGCACCACGTCTATGACGTTGACCGCCTCCGCGAGGAGAACTGCCACGTCAAGGCGAGAGAACAAGCCATTCCCATCATGAGCAAGGCGTCCCGAAGACGGAAGAACCAGGGGAATTCAAGACCGCACTGCCTGTTGCACTTCAGATGTGAGCGGAACCGCAGGCGAGCCGGGCCAGCGAGAACACGTGGAGCATGGCGGAGCAAACGTGATCGGGCCAGCCTTTGGACAGTCGGAGAGGCAGATGGTGGCGGTCAGCAGACATAGAAACACTCAGGGGAGGTCAGGCAGGAATCCTGCCCAGAGCATACCCTAGCACACTGCTCTCCCAAATCTCATGGCGTCCTCCGGGGCGCCGAGGACTCGCCGGACCAGTACAGCGGCCCGGGTTCGGGCCGCAAGAGGCGGTTCGCCGACGAGGACTCGAACGTCGCCTTCACACCCGAAGCGCTACACGTATCCGAACTCCCACCCCTTGCGCGGCGCCCGCTTCACCAGGGCGTTGGCCTTGGCGCTGTTGGTGAACTTGCCGGTGCGGAAGTCGTAGGTGAGCTTGTCGCGGACGAGGTTGGCCACGTTGCCGACGAGCATGATCTCGGTGAGGCGCGCGGAGTAGTCGAAGTCCGCCGACGAGCGTTCGCCGGTGCGGACGGCGTTGAGGAAGTCGGCCTCGTGCCCCTTCGAGCGCGGGATGACTTCCTTGGGCTTGCCCACCTCCTTCATGAAGCTTTCGGGGAAGAGGCGCACGCCGTTCATCCACCAGCCGGAGACGGCCATGCCCTTGGTGCCGAAGTAGGCGCTGGGGTGTTTGGCCACGGCCTTCACCAGTTTGGGGTCGACGGTCGGGGGCATGGGCTTGTCGTTGTAGGTGCCGGAACTCCACCGGAGGGTGCAGGGGACCATGTTGCCGCGCTTGGGGAACTTCCAGGAGACGCGGACGCCGTGGGGCCAGTTGGTCGTGTTCGGCTCCTCGCCCACGCATTCGACCTCGCAGGTGTCGGCTTCGTAGAGCTTCAGCCCCCACACGGCGCCGTCGGCGTTGTGGCAGAACCAGTCGCCCAGCAGGCCCGTGCCGTAGGGCATCCATCCGCGCCACTTGGCGGGGACGATGCCGGTGCGGAACTCGCGTTCTTTGACCGGGCCTTGCCACAGGTCCCAGTCCAGGCCCTGCGGGACGTCGGCCGGCTTGCCGGGGTCGCGGGAGCCGAAGTCCATCTTATTGTAGGGCGGGCGCACGTGGGCCTCGGTGACGTCGCCGAGGGTGCCCTGCCAGATCCACTCGCACAGCAGGCGGACGTGCGGGCCGGAGTGGCCCTGGTTGCCCATCTGGGTGGCGACTTTCTTCGCCTTGGCCATTTCGCGAAGCTTGCGGACCTCGTAGAGGTCGTGGGTCAGGGGCTTCTCGCAGTAGACGGCGAGCCCGGCGTCGATGGCGCGGACGGTGGCGGGGAAGTGGTGGTGGTCGGGCGTGGCGACCCAGGCGGCGTCGACGTCCTTCTGCTCGTCGAAGAGCTTGCGGTAGTCGGTGTAGATCTTGGCGTCGGGGAACTTGTCTTTGACCCTCTGGATCGTCCTGGCGGCGTGCTTGGTGTCCACGTCGGCCGCCGCGATGATCTGCTCGCGGGAGGCGACGCCGACGCCCTTGCCGCCCATGCCGCCGATGCCGATGTTAACGAAGCGGATCTTCTCATTGGCGGCGTACGTGCGGGCCATAACCGCGGAGCCGATCAGCAGAGAGGCTGACGCCGCTGCTCCGGTGCGGAAGAGCTCGCGACGGGTGATTGGATTGCTCATGGCGATACGAGGCTCCTGGCGGTTGGGGAACAGGCGTGCGCCGCCTAGGGTCGGCGTGCGAACATCGCACGGAGCGGCGCGTGGCCAATTGGCAACGGCACGCAGCCATTCTGCGTCTTCGCGCGGTAGCCGCGTCTTGCCGCTGCTAGTGTAGTGTCCCTAACGCTTCTTTACATTTGGCCATAGTGGGCAATCATCCTCTTCGACAGCCCTATTCCCGCGAGAAGTGCTTTGCGAGTTCTGTGGCGACCGAAGGAAAGGGCAGGATGAAGCCGTGATATGTAAAGAGACTTCCCGGACACTACACTAGCAGGCCGACTGCCGGCGTGGCCTTGAGACTACCATGGACGGCCAGCGCCCGTCAAACGCGGAGGGGTGTTCGAGGGAGTTGGCAGGTAGCTGGCGGGGAAGGGCACCCTCACAGGCTGGGCTGTACTGTCGCCTAAGCAACGCGGGGGATCGGACAGAGATATAACCGAAAGCTGTGTATTGCGGTATGAGAAAGGGCGGCGTACCCTGGGACGTGTGTGATGCGCGTACGGTCCGAATATCCGTCCGCGGGTCACACCTTGCATCCGGCGGCGAATTCAGTATTCTCTACGGTTCTCCATTCCCGAGGCCCGCAGGGGAGAACCCCCGTCGGGCGACGCTTCAGTTGGGCCAGCCTTCCGCTCATTGCCACGGTGTCACGGTTGCTCCATAAGGAACTGGTCGCAGAAAACGAGTATCTGCGCGTGGAGAACCGCGTCGTCAAGCCAAAGGTGCCCGGCCAGAATCGGTTCACGGATGACGAGCGTCGGTCGCTGGTGGATGCGGACCTGGCCATGGGACGGGAGGCCATGCGCGCCTCGGCAATCGAGTCCCGGCCCGCGTACACGCTGGTGAAGCCATCCCAGCGACCACCGACGGCCCCGTCGGCAAGGTCGAGTGCGAGGAGTTCCTCGGCGGCTTGCTCAAGTCGTACCACCGCGCGGCTGCATAGCCTGGGCCGCTGTCCATCCCGCGCCATGGTTTGCACGTCGGCACAGGGCTACGGGGTCGGTGCGCGCGGTCCATGCCAAGGCGCATGGTGCTGCCCAAGTCACAGCGCTTCATGCCACGAGTCGCGGCCCGCGCCGCTGGCAATCCACCCATGATTCTGGGCGACCGGTTCTCGGACCGTACGCGCTTGCTCCTACCTGGAGATGAAGATGGTCGATGTGACGGAGTGCATGGCGAAGTCGGCAAAGGCAGCGTGGCGCGACAAGACCGAGCCTTGGCTGGCGACGTGGAGGCAGCGGCGTCCACTCAGAGAGCTTGTGCTTTCTGCCGGCCATGCGTAGAATCGCAGAAGCCTACAGTCGGAGGGGCGCCATGTCAGTCCTGAAGCTCCGGCCGAACGTTCGCCGCCGAGGTCATTCATGAGCCGCGTTACTCCCATGGTTCTCGTGTTGCTGACAGCTCCATCCTGCATCAGGGTGTCTCCCGAGCGGATCGCCTTGAGCCAGGTTGACGCACGACGGGACGCAATCCTCCAGCGGCAGGCGGACAAGCCCTATCCGCGCTCCGGTGCTTGGCACTACATCGACTTTGCCCTGGCCGCTCTCAACCGGAACGAACGCCTTGACGAAGCCAATGCGGCGCTGCTCCGCATGCACAAGGAGTTCCCCGTCAACCCGAATCCTCGCGTTGGGCCCGCGGCTGAGGAAGTGGCGGACGCTCATTGGCAGATCAACCTGCTCCACCGCATCTGGTGGCTTTTCCACAGCAGAAGTCAGTTCTTCCCTGGTCGACTGACGGCCGAAGCGGAAGCGGCTCTGCTCGACATCTTCTGGCAATCGGCACGCCGCCACTGCCGCATCGAGTACGCCAACCCTGAGCGCACGTGGTGGATATGGGGCAGCGAGAATCACGGAGCGATGAGCCGCTCGGGCTTCTGGGGCACGGCGCACATCCTCAAGGACGTTCCGGAGTATCGCGATCGTCGCTACGAAGATGGCTCGACACCCGCGCAGATGGCCACGGCCTGGGATACCTTCTTCAAGCGCTTCGCACGCGAGCGGGCAGGCAAGGGATTGCTTGTGGAGATCGGCTCGACCTACAACAAGTACACGCTTCAGGGCTGGTACAACATGGCCGACTTCGCGACCGACCCTGTCCTGAGGCGGCGGATGAGAATGCTCCTGGACCTGTTCTGGGCCGACTGGGCGATCGAGCAGGTCGATGGCATCCGAGGCGGGGGCAAGCACCGTATCTACCCAGGGCCCGCATCGACCCGCGGACACGCGTCGAGCGGACAGGGGATGGCGTGGCTGTACTTCGGCCTGGGTACGCCGCTGACCAAGCACCCAGGCCACATGTGCGCCGTCACGAGCTCCTACCGGCCGCCGGCCCTGGTCGCCGACCTGGCGCTCGATGTCGAGGGACGTGGCACCTACGAGTACATTTCAAGGCGGCCAGGGCTCAACCTGCTGCCCAAGCCAAAGAAGACTGGTGCGGACACCTATGTCCTCCGGCCCGACCACG
>JADHXT010000002.1 GCA_016782825.1 Candidatus Brocadiia bacterium
CACGTCCAACCCCAACTACAAGCCCGGAGCGAAGAAGCCCCGCCCCGCGCCGCGCGCCTCGCTCAAGAAGGGCGCGAAGGACGGCGAGTTCCAGGTCCTCCGCGGCGCGGCCGTGGACGCCGCCGTCCTCGGCTACGCCGTGCGCAGCAGCAATCCCAGCGCGGAGGGCCTCGCGCTTAAGAAGCTCGCCAGGCCCGTGAAGGGCAAGGCCACCCTCAAGCTCTCCCTGCAATCGCTCCAGCCCGGCACGGCGCGCACCATCCACAAGAACGGCTTCGTGGTGTTCGGCGACGACGCCGACCGCCTGGTCCACTGCGGCTGCTACCTGGGCGGCCGCCGCTACTTCTCCGTGTCCGACGGCGCCAACCGTACGGAGGTGCCCCTGCCCGGCGACCCCACGCGCCGCTTCGACCTCACCGTGACCGTCGACCCCGCGGCCCGCACGGTGACGATGGCCGTCGAAGGCCAGACGGTGATCCTCTGCCTCGGCCGCGCCCTCGGGGCCATCACCCACGTGGGCTACGCCAACACCAACACGGTCACCGCCTTCGGCCCGGTGGCCGTCGCCCAGCAGTAGCCGCCGCGCTGTTGCAAAGTGCGGCGATGCGGGTATACTTACGGCAGACCCGTACCCCTGCGAGGGCAAGCCATGTCCGGCCCCGCCACGTCACTTCAGGCGCCTGAGGTCACTCCCGAGCTGCTCGCCGAGGTCACTCGCCGGATTGTGACGTGCTTTGGCCCGGAGAAGGTGGTTCTCTTCGGCTCACACGCGTGGGGCACGCCGCAGCCGGATAGCGACGTTGACCTCCTGGTAGTGATGGAGAGCGACGCCCGGCCGGCCCATCGCAGCGCCGCCGTGGACCGCGCGTGCCGGCCTCGCTTCCTCCCCCTGGACGTTCTGGTGAAGACGCCAACCGAGCTGCAGGAGCGGCTGCGGCTCCAGGACCCGTTCATCCGCCGCATCGTGGAGCAGGGCAGGGTGCTCTATGAGCGATGAACTCGTTCGGGAATGGGTACAGAAGGCGGAGGAGGACTGGACCGCTCTGGAGCGCCTGCAGGCTGGGGGCCTGCACGACGTCCCGGGCGTTATCGCATTCCATGCGCAGCAATGCGTCGAGAAGTACCTCAAGGCCCTCCTCCAACGCCAAGGGATCGAGCCGCCGCGGACACACCATCTACCCGCCTTGCTGGATGAGCTCTCGGCCGCCGGGCACGACGTGGACCTCCTGCGGGGCGCGTGCGAGATTCTCTCGCCGTACGCCGTGTACTCCCGCTATCCCGGCCTGGGAACGACCGCCGAGGACGCGGCCGAGGCCCTCCAGGATGCCGCTCTGTCTCGCCGCGCGCTGCGCAGGATGCTTGATCTTCCCGGATAGCGCGGTGCCATGTCGCGCATGATTCACCCTACGCGTTCAGGAGAGTTCTCGTGACGACGCGTCACCTCGCATGTCCGCTTGGGATCGCATTCCTCGTCTTTGGATGTGTCGGGGGACGGGTGGCGTCTGCTGCGGACAAGCCTTCGAGCATTGTGCTCTACGTGGCGCCCACGGGCGACGACGGGGCCGGCGGCACGCGCGCCGCGCCCTTCGGCACCCTCGCGCGCGCGGTGGCCGCCGTCAGGCAGCGCAGGGCCGCGGCGGCACAGCCCGCCCGCATCGTGCTGCGAGCGGGGCGCTACTTCGTCGCGGGTACGCTTGTCCTCGGGCGCCAGGACTCCGCCCTCACCGTCACGGCGGAGGCCGGCGAGAAGGTGACGCTCTCGGGCGGGCGGCGGATCACCGCGTGGAAGCCCTACCGGGGCAAGATCGTGCAGGCCAGCCTGGCCGCCGCGGGCGTGGCCGACTGCGCCTTCGGCGACCTGTACCACAACGGCCAGCGCCAGCCCCAGGCCCGCGTGCCGAACTTCGATCCCGTCCACCCCCGCACGGGCGGCTTCGCCTACAACGCCGGCGTCGTCGAGAAGGGCAGCCTCACGAAGTTCCGCTACGACCCGGCCGTCATCGACCCCGCCCGCTGGAAGCACCCCCGCCGCGCCATCGTGGACTTCTTTCCGTGGCACAACTACGGCAACACCATCTCGACCGTGAAGCACATCGACACGACGGCCCGCGTGCTCGAGGTGCACCGCGGCCGCTACGCCCTCCAGCCCGACGACCGCTTCACCGTGCGAAACGTGTTCGAGGAACTCGACGCGCCTGGCGAATGGTATGCCGACCCCGACACGAAGACGCTGTACTACTGGCCACCGGCCGGCGACCTGGCGCAGGCCGAGGTGGTGGTGCCCGCTCTCGCGTCGATCTTCGACATCCGAGGCGATGCCAAGGCAGGCGCCTTCGCCGAGAACATCACCCTCACGCGCTTGGCGCTGCGCGACTGCCGCGGCCCGGCCGTGCGCCTCGCCGCCGCCCGGCGCTGCGCCGTGACGGCGTGCGACGTGCGCAACGTGATGACCGCCGTGGCGCTGGGCGACCAGTCGCACCACTGCCGCGTGGTGGGCTGCGACATCACGCAGACCGGCAGCAGCGGCGTGACCATCACCGGCACCCCCGAGCAGCACGCCCGCGTGAGCCACCACGTGGTGGACAACTGCACCATCTACGACTTCGGCTGGCGGCTCAAGGAGGTGGCCGGCATCTACCTGAGCTGCGCCTCCCACTGCACCGTGAGCCACAACCACATCCACGACGGCCCCCGATGGGGCATCATGCAAAACGCGGGCAACAACAACACCTTTGCCTACAACCACCTGCACCACCTGAACTTCGAGACGTGCGACACCGGCGCCTTCTACACCGTCACCTGTGCCGGCGGCTGGGACCGCTGGATGGTGGTCGCGACCAACAAGCTCTCCCGCGGCCACGAGGTGCACCACAACCTCATCCACGACACCGGCGGCTACGGCAAGGTGCGGCCCGGCCACTGGCAGTCGCCCCACTACTGCTGGGGCATCTACCTCGACCTCGCCTCCAGCGGCTACCACGTGCACCACAACGTGGTCTACAACACCTACCTCGGCGGCTTCATGATCGGCGGCGGGCAGGACAACGTGTGCGACAACAACGTGTTCGTGAACGGCCGCACCACGCAGATCTACTTCTGCCCCTGGATCCGCATGCGCCACCATTTCCCCATGGCCGGCAACCGCGTGGAGCGCAACGTCATCGCCTACGCCGCCGACGGCGCGCGGCTCTACAACCTCAGCGGCCGCTTCCGCGACCCCTTCGCCGCCTTCCGCCGCAACCTGGTGTTCGCCCACGGCAAGCCGCTGCACCTCGTGGCCGAGAAGGCCAGGACGTGGGAGGCGTGGCGGCAGCGCGGCCAGGACGAGGGCTCCCGGGTGGCCGACCCCCGGTTCGTCGACGCGGCGAAGCACGACTACCGCCTGCGGCCCGACTCGCCCGCGCTCAAGCTCGGCATCGAGTCCGTCGACCTCAGCACCGTGGGCAACTACCCGAGCCCCGACCGCTGCACCTGGCCCCCGCCCCAGCCGAAGCTCCGCCGCGAGGAGCCCGTCACGCGGTCGTCGTACCGCGCGCCGGTGGTCGCCGCCCGGCCGCGGCCCACGGTGGTCGCGGCGCGCCTCCGCACCGCGCCGGTCATCGATGGCCAGCTCGGCGAGTGGCCCTTCGGCGAGGCATCGCGCGTCGCGGTGCTCCGCGAATCGTACGACGGCACGCCCACCACGGCTCCGCACAGCTTCGCCTGCGTGGGCTACGACGATGCGGCGCTCTATATCGCGATCAAGAACCTCGTGACGAACCCCGGCAAGCTGGTGAGCGAGGCCACGTGGGGCGCCAACGATGGCGTGGAGGTGGCCGTGCAGGATGCCTTTGCCCGGCCGCCCGGCCCGGTGCTGAACCTCTACGGCTACCCGAAGGGCCGCTTCGAGAGCATCACCACCGCCGGCGCCACCGCGGCCCAGGCCGCGAAGCTCGGCAAGGCCGTGGCCTACGCCGCCACCGTCGGCGCCGGCCACTGGAGCTGCGAGTGGCGCATCCCCTTTGCCGCCTGCGGCTTCACGCCCAAGTCGGCACCGAAGCTGCTGTTCAACCTCGGCGCGCGCAAGACCGCGCAGAGCGCCTGGGTGATTCTCAAGGGCACCGGCGCCCAGACCTATGTCGTGAGCAACGCCGCGGAGCTGGTCCTCAAGCCGTGACCGCCGCCGTGGCTCAACGCGAAGGAGAGACGATGCCGCGAACTGCCGCCGTGTGTGTGGCGATGGCCATTCTGCTGCTGGTCGGTTGTGTGGGAGGGCTGAGCGTGTCCGCTGCCGAGAAGCCGTCGGGAACCGTGCTCTACGTGGCGACGGACGGCAACGACGCGTGGAGCGGCAAGCTGCCCGCGCCGAACGCCGACAAGACCGACGGCCCCCTGGCCACCCTGGCCCGCGCCCGCGACGCCATCCGGGTGCTCAAGAAGGCCGGCCCCCTGCCCGGCGGGGGCGTCACGGTGCTCGTCCGCGCGGGTACCTACGAGCTGGCCGCCGCCTTCGAGCTCACGAAGGCCGACTCCGGTGAGGGAGCCGAGCGGCCCATCGTCTACCGCGCGGAGAAGGGGGCCGAGGTGCGGCTCTGCGGCGGCAAGGTGGTGGCCGACTGGCAGCCCGTGGCCGACAAGGCCGTGCTCGACCGCCTCGACCCCGCGGCCCGCGGCACGGTGGTGCAGGCCGACCTCAAGGCCCTCGGCATCACCGACTACGGCTCGCCCAAGGGCGGCGGCCTCGAGCTGTTTCTCAACGACCAGCCCATGCAGATCGCCCGCTGGCCCAACGACGGCTTCATCAAGATCACCGGCCTCGTCGAGCCGAACACGGTGAACGTGCGCGGCACCAAGGGATCGAAGGCCGGCAAGTTCCTGTACGCCGGCGACCGCCCGAAGCGATGGGCCGCCGAGAAAGACGCCTGGGTGCACGGCTACTGGTTCTGGGACTGGAGCGACCAGCGGCATCCGGTGGAGTCCATCGACACGGCGAAGCACATCATCGCCGTCAAGCCGCCCTACCACGGCTACGGCTACCGCGTGGGACAGTGGTTCTACGGCCTCAACCTGCTGAGCGAGATCGACCAGCCCGGCGAGTGGTATCTGGACCGCCAGGCCGGCCTCCTCTACTTCTGGCCGCCGGCGTCCGTGAAGACGGGCCGCGCCGTCGTGTCCGTCATCCCCACGCTGGTGACGATGAAGGACGCCTCGCACGTCTCCCTCGGCGGCATGGTGCTGGAGAACTGCCGCGGCACGGCGGTCAGCGCCAGCGGCGGCACCCACGTGGCCATCCAGGCCTGCACGATGCGCAACCTGGGCGGCTACGCCGTGCGGATCTCCGGCGCCACCGACAGCGGCGTGTTCGGCTGCGACATCTATGGCACCGGCGAGGGCGGCATCGCGCTGAGCGGCGGCGACCGCAAGACCCTCACCCCCGCCCGCCTCGTGGCCGACAACAATCACATCCATCACTACGGCCGCTGGAACCGCATGTACAAGGCTGGCATCCATCTCGGCGGCGTGGGCAACCGCGCCAGCCACAACCTCATCCACAACGCCCCCCACATGGCCATCAACTTCGGCGGCAACGAACACGTCATCGAGTTCAACGAAATCCACAGCGTCTGCCACGAATCCAACGACGCCGGCGCCATGTACGCCGGCCGCAACTGGACCATGCGCGGCACCGTCGTGCGCCACAACTACCTGCACCACATCAACGGCTTCGAGGGCCGCGGGTGCGTGGGCGTGTATCTCGACGACATGTTCTGCGGCACCACCATCACCGGCAACGTGTTCTACAAGGTCACCCGCGCCGCCTTCATCGGCGGCGGCCGCGACTGCACCGTGACCAACAATATCTTCGTGGACTGCCCGCGGGCGCTCCACATCGACGGCCGCGCCCTCGGCTGGGCCAAAGGCCACAGCGAAGGCTGGGTGAAGGAGGGACGCGAGAAGAGGACCCACCTCGGCATCAAGTTCCTCGAGCCGCCCTACAGCACGCGCTATCCCCCGCTCAAGACCGTGCTCGACGACGAACCCTTCGCGCCCAAGGGCAACGTGGTGGCCCGCAACATCTTCGTCGGCCAACAGTGGAACGACATCAACCACCAGGCCAAGAAGTACGTGACGCTCAAGGACAACCTGATCGACGAAGACCCCCACTTCGTGGCGCCGCCGCCGAGGAGCTTCGTGCTCAAGGACGACTCGCCGGCCTACAAGCTCGGCTTCCAGCGCATCCCCGTCGAGAAGATCGGCCTCGTGAACGACGGCCGCCGCGCCTCCTGGCCCGTGACGCACGCCGTGCGGCCCATGGTCGAGCCGAAGATCAAGCCGCGCGTGCCCAAGGGCAAGGCCCCCGTCTTCCGCGTGCCGCGCACGAAAGGCGCGCTCCACGCCGACGGCGCCGACCCGAAGAAGGCCATGCTCCTTCAGCAGGGCGTGCAGGGCCAGAAGACCAAGCCCACCAGCCGCGCCTGGCTCGGCCACGACGGCACCACGCTCTTCGTCGCCATCGACAACGCCGTGGCCGCCAAGCCGGCACTCAAACGCGACAGCGTGTGGGGACAGAACGATGCCGTGGAACTCGCCTTCCAGAATCCCGCGCTCGGCAAGGCCGCGCCCATCCTCATCCTGCGCGGCTATCCCAACGGCAAGTGGCAGAGCAGCGACGAGGCCGACGCGCCCGCCGCCGCCGTGAAGAAGGCGACCGAGGGCGTGCAGTTCGCCGCCAAGGTGGCCAGCCCCACGCGGTGGACCGCCGAGTGGGCCATCCCCTTGGCCTCGTTGGGCATCGACCCCGCGAAGCGCCCGAAGATCCGCTTCAACCTCTCCGTCCGCAAGACGGCGCAGGGCCTCTGGCTCATGTGGGAAGGCACCCGCGGCTACTCGTGGCGGGTGGATCAGGCGGGCATTCTGGAGTGGGGGAAGTGAGAGTGAAAGTGAAGGTGAAAGTGGAAAGGGAACAACGAAGAAGAGGCCTCTGAGTTCTTCGCTCCTTCTCCGCCCCTTTCACTTCTCCGCTTCACTTACCCCTCCTCCATGCAAGTGCTCGTGGATCGCGCGCGCCTGTTTGGCGGCGATGCCGTCCACCTGCTGTAGCTCTTCCACGCTGGCCTTGCGGATGGCGCGCACGCTGCCGAAATGGGCCACGAGCGCCTTCTTGCGGGTGGGGCCGATGCCGGGGATGCTGTCCAGCACGGCGTGCTTGTAGGGCTGGCGGCGGAGCTTGCGGTGGTAGGCCACGGCGAAGCGGTGGGCCTCGTCGCGCACGCGCTGGAGGAGATACAGCTCCGACGAGTCGTGCGGCAGCACCACGGGCGCCGCCCGGCCGGGCACGAACACCCGCTCGTCGGTCTGCTTGCGGGGCGCGCCGGGGCCGGGCCGCCGCGGCTCGTCGCGGCCCTTGGCCAGCGCCACGAGGTCCACGTCCACCACGTCGAGCTGCCGAAACACCTTCCGCACGGCGCCGAGCTGGCCCTTGCCGCCGTCGAGGACAATGAGGTCGGGCAGGTCGCCCTCCTTGAGGCCCCGCTGGAGCCGGCGGGCGAGCACCTCGCTCATCATGGCAAAGTCGTCGCTGCCTTCCACGGTCTTGATCTTGTAGCGGCGGTAGCGGGCCTTGTTGGGCGCGCCGTCGTCGAAGGTCACCTGCGAGCCGACGGCCTGGGCGCCGCCGATGTTCGAGATGTCATAGCACTCGATGCGGCTGGGCACGCGGGAGAGGCCGAGGGCGGCCTGGAGTCCCTCGAGGGTGCGGGAGCGGTCGCGCTCGGTGGCGTGTGCGGCGCGGAAGGCGCTTTCGGCATTCTCCATGGCCATCTGGAGCAGGCGGGCCTTGTCGCCGCGCTGGGGGCGCAGCAGTTCCACCTTGCCGCCGCGGCGCTCGCGGAGCCATTCGGTGAGCGGCGCCGGGTCGGGCGGCAGCACGGGCACGAGCACTTCGGGCGGGATGAAGCGGGTGCGGCTGTAGAACTGCTCGAGGAACGACGCGAAGGCGGCCTCGGCGGACAGGCCGCGGGTGTCGAAGCCCCACTGGGGCACGTCCTCCAGCCGGCCGCGGCGGACGAGGAGGGCCTGGACGCGCATGGCGTCGCCCTGCTTGTAGTAGCCGAACACGTCGCGGTCGGCCTGGCGGGGCGAGGTGATGGTCTGCTTCTCGAGGGTGCGCTCGACGGCGCGCACTTGGTCGCGGCAGCGTGCGGCGAGCTCGTATTCGCGGCGTTCGCTGGCGGCGAGCATCTTGGCGCGGAGGCGTTCGGCCAGCTCCTGGTTGCGGCCGCGGAGAAACAGCTCCACCTCGTCGAGCAACTCGCCGTAGGCCGCGTCGTCGGCGAGGCCGCAGCAGGGGCCGAGGCACCGGCCGATCTGGTAGTAGAGGCACGGGCGGGTGCGGCCCCGGAACACCGTGTCGGCGCACTTGCGGAGCGGGAAGACGGCGTTGACGAGGCGGAGCGTCTCGCGGGCCGAGCCGGCGGAGGAGTAGGGGCCGAAGTAGAGCGCGCCGTCCTCGGTGTAGCGGCGGACGAGTTCCAGGCGGGGGAAGGGTTTCCTCCTGTCGAGGCGGATGGAGAGAAAGGTCTTGTCGTCCTTGAGGTTGATGTTGAATCGCGGCTTGAACTGCTTGATCAGGTTGTTTTCGAGGATGAGTGCTTCCTTCTCGCTCGCCACGAGCACCCAATCGATGTCGGCCACCTTGGGCATCATGTGCTCGACGAACACCCGCTCGTCGCTCGAACCCGGCTGGAAGTAGGAGCGCACGCGGGAGCGGAGGTTCACCGCCTTGCCCACGTAGACCACCTTGTGGCGCTTGTCCTTGAAGAGGTACACGCCACAGGCGGCGGGCAAGGCATCGAGCTTCTGTTGCACCTGCTTGGCGGGCATCAGCCGTCCTCTGGCTGTGGTGCGGTGCGGCCGTCGAGCAGCGGGCACCACGGGTGGTCGTGGATCTTCTCCAGCGGCACGGCCACGGGCAGCAGCCACACGTAGGCGGCGCACAGCAGCAGCGTGACGACGCCCACGAGCGCGGTGCGCGGTTGCCTCTTGAGCAGGCCGGCCACGATGGCGATGAGGCCCAACACGCTGGCGGCGAGCGCCAGAGCGGCCTGCGCGTGGGCGACGGTTCTGCCGAAGCCCTCGACGTCGGCATACAGCAGGCCGAAGAGACACAGCACCGCGAGCGCCAGGCCGATGGTGGCGAGGCAGGAGGCCCGGCTTGCGGGTGAAGCGTTGTCGGCGGATTTGGGCATGGGATTCCTCGTGCTGCGAGCAGGCTTGCGTGGGTGTCGGGCGGCTGCTATCATGCCGCACGCTTTTCATTATAGCCTGCGAGGGGCGGCTTGGCTACGCCCTCCATGCGGCAGATCGAGTGTGCCCGCAGCAATCCACGGAGTTGGCCATTGGCAAACGCACGGCGCAGCGTGTGGTGGATGCTCGGGGGCATGGCGGTGTGCCATGCTTCCAGCGATTTCTATGCGACGACGCTCACGCCGCTGGTCGAGACGTTTCGGCAGGAGTTCGGGCTGACGAAGGCGGGCATCGCCACGGTGGGCGCGGTGGTGGGTGTGTTTGGCTCGATGCTCCAGCCGCTGTTCGGCATCTGGAGCGACGGGGCGCGTCGCGGCACGATGGCGGCGGTGGGGCTGGCGGTGTCGGCGGTGTTCATGAGCCTCATCGGGCTGGCGCCCAACGCGGTGGCGCTCACGGCTCTGCTGGTGCTGGGCGCGCTGGGCGTGGCGGCGTTCCACCCCAGCTCGGCGGTGCTGGCCACGGCGCCGACGAGCAAGCGCAGCCTGGCCATGGGGCTCTTTCTGGCCGGCGGCGGCGTGGGGCTGGCGCTGGCGCCGCTGGTGGTGCCGCTGGTGGTGGACACGCTGGGGCTGCGCGGCCTGTGGGTGCTCTGCGTGCCGGGCCTGGGGTTGGCGGTGTGGCTGTTTGCCTCCACGCGGAGCGAGCCGGCGGTGGTGCGGGAGCGGCGGCCCTTCGTCGCGCGAGCCATGTTCGCTCGGGGCACGGGGCCTATCTGGGCGCTCTTCGGCACGGCGCTGCTGCGGTCGCTGTTGATCACGGCGTTCATCTTCTTCATTTCGGTGCTGGGCGCGCAGCGGGGGTGGGACCGTGCGACGTCGGGGCGGGTGCTGTCGCTGTTCCTGGCGTGCAGCTTCGTGGGGGGAATGCTGGGCGGCTGGTGGGGGCAGGAGCACGACGGGGTGCGGCTGCTGGCGTGGTCGTCGGCGCTCACGGCGCCGCTGCTGTGGTGGTTTGCGGCGGAGACGGGGTGGACGTCGATCGCGGCCTTTGGCGCGGCGGGCTTCGTGTTTGGCACGGGCACGCCGTTGAACATCTCGCTGGGCCAGGAGCTGCGGCCCGAGAGCGCGAGCCTGGTGAGCGGCCTGATGATGGGGCTGGCGTGGGGCAGCGCGAACCTGCTGCTCATCCCCGTGGGCGCCATGGGCGAACACATGGGCATCGCGTGGGCGCTTCAGCTTGTGGCGTGGGCGGGCGTGGGGGCGGCGGCGTGCATGGTGTGCGTGCCCTCGCCGCGGCGCGCCGGTGCGTGACGCGGGGCGTCAGCCTTCTTCGACGGCCTCGGGGCCGCCGGCCTGCTCGAGTTCCTCTTCGGTGAACAGGTCGGGCTGCTGGATGATGGCCATTTCCATGAGCTGGCGGATGACGCGGCGGGTGAGGGTGCGGCTGTCGGTGTAGAAGCCGGCGTAGTGGCGGCCCTGGTCGTCGGAGGGCAGTTGCTCGGCGAGGAGGGTCATGTGGATGTCGCGGGAGAGGTTGATGGTCACCCAGTTGTTGGCGAGCTTCTCGGCGGCGTGGGTGAGGATATGCACGTTGGGCGCCCAGGGGCGCACCTCGATGTCGGGCACGCCGATGATGTAGATGTGGCGGGCCGCGTCGGCCAGCTTGTGGTAGTGCTCGATGTGGGGTTCGAGGAGGCTCAGGCGGCGGAAGACGGAGTAGAGGGTGCAGCGGTGGCGGTCGGAGAAGCAGGCATTCTCGATGCGGCGGCTCATGAAGTTGAGCGTCGCCTCGGAACTGGTGAAGTGGTATTCGCCGTCGAGCAGGTCGCCCTCCACCGCGTCGAAGAGCGGCGCGGGGTCCTTGTGCTCGCGGATCTGCTGGATGTCCACGATGAGATCGTGGAACGGGGGCTTCTCGTGGACCACGCACAATCCTCCAGGCGCCGCAGAATGGCCTCGTACGGCGAATTCTAGCATGTTGGCGTCCGGACTGTCAAGGTTGCCCAGCCCCGCGGTTTGTGGTTAAATGATGGAATTGAAGGATCGGAGACTGCCATGGGCATGACGATGACCGAGAAGATCCTTGCGGCACACGTGGGGCGCGACGTGGTGCGCCCCGGCGAAATCCACTTCGTGCCGGTCGATTGCGTGATGGCGAACGACGTGACGGCGCCCATCGCGATCGAGCAGTTCGAGCGCACCGGCGCCACCGAGGTGTTCGACCCCGAGCGCATCATCCTGGTGCCCGACCACTACGTGCCGAACAAGGACGTGAAGGCCGCCGAGCAGGCCAAGGTGATGCGCGCCTTCGCCCGCAAGCACCGCCTGCCGTTCTACTATGAGGTCGGGCGGTCGTGCGTGTGCCACTGCCTCGTGCCCGAGGAAGGCCACGTGACGGCCGGCGACGTGATGGTGGGCGCCGACAGCCACTCGTGCACCCACGGCGCCCTCGGCGCCTTCGCCACGGGCATGGGCTCCACCGACGTGGGCGTCATCTTCGCCCTCGGCGAAACGTGGCTCCGCGTGCCCGAGAGCATCCGATGCGTGTTCCGCGGCGAGCCCGCCAACCCCTATGTGGGCGGCAAGGACTACATCCTGGCCCTCCTCGGCAAGATCGGCGTGGCCGGAGCACGCTACCGCGCGCTCGAGTTCTGCGGCGACGCCATCGAGAGCCTGACCATGGCCGGCCGCTTCACCCTGTGCAACATGGCCGTCGAAGCCGGCGCCAAGAACGGCATCGTGGCCTGCGACGACACCACCCTCGACTACATCACCGAGCATCCCGGCGCCGACCCGCACGTGCGCGACGACGACAGCGTGGCCGAGGACATCTTTCGCGAGCGGCGGCCCCCCGTCGTCCACCAGAGCGACCCCGACGCCGCCTACTGCGAGACGCACGAGTTCGACGTCACCGGCCTGGAGCCCCAGGTCGCCTGCCCCCACGCGCCGAGCAACGTGAAGCTCGTGAGCCAGGTGGCCGGCGTGCGCATCGACCAGGCCTTCATCGGCTCGTGTACCAACGGCCGCTACGAGGACCTCAAGCTCGCCGCCGATATCCTGGCCGACCATCCCGTGGCCCCCTACGTGCGGCTCATCGTCATCCCCGCCAGCCTCCAAGACTACCGCCGCTGCATCCGCGAAGGCCTCGACGAAGTGTTCGTCGATGCCGGCGGCGTGTTCTCCACCCCCACCTGCGGCCCCTGCCTCGGCGGCCACATGGGCGTGCTCGCCTCGGGCGAGGTGTGTGTGTCCACCAGCAACCGCAACTTCCGCGGCCGCATGGGCCACCTGGATGCCCAGGTGTATCTGGCCAACCCCGCCGTGGTGGCCGCCTCGGCCGTGCTCGGCCGCATCGGCTCGCCGGAGGAGCTGCACTCATGAGCAAGGCATTCGTCTTCGGCGACGATATCGATACCGACGCCATCATCCCCGCCACCTACCTCGTGACCACCGACCCCAAGGAGCTGGGCGCCCGCGCCATGGCCGGCAGCGATCAGCCCGACTTTGCCAAACAGGTGGCCGAAGGCGACGTGATTGTGGCCGGCGAAAACTTTGGCTGCGGCTCGAGCCGCGAGCACGCCCCTCTGGCGCTCCTCGGCGCCGGCGTGTCGTGCGTCATCGCGCGCAGCTTCGCACGGATTTTCTACCGCAACTCCATCAACATCGGCCTGCCCGTGCTCGAGTGCCCCGAGGCCGTGGACGGCATCTCAGCCGGCGACGCCGTCGACGTGCACCTGGCCACCGGCTCGGTGGTGAACACCACGACGGGCCAGAAGTTCCAGGCTCAGCCGATGCCGGAGTTCATGCGCGACATCTTCGACGCCGGCGGCCTCGTCGAGTTCGCCAAGCAGCGGCTTCAGAGCCGAGAGTAGGAACGGACATGCCCATCTACGAATACGAGTGTGGGGCCTGCGGCCACGCCTTCGAGCGGCTCGAAAGCATGAGCAAGCCCACGGTGCACACGTGCCCCGAGTGCGGCAGGAAGAAGGCCACGCGCCAGCTATCCACCTTTGCCGGCATGGTGAAGAGCGAGACGCCGTCGTGCGGCGACCGCGGCGCGGCCTGCCGCGGCAGCGACAGCGTGTGTGCCTCGGGGCGCTGCCCCATGAGCGGCGCCTGACCCGACTACTGCACCCGCCTTCTTTCACCGGGGATCCGCAGCATGTTCCGCAGGTTGAGTCCTCCCGCCGTCTACATCACCCGTGAGGCCGAGAGCGACGAGCGCTGCGCCCGCCGTGTCGAGCGCATGCTTGGGGCCATCGACTGCGACCACATCGAGCGCGGCGTCACCGACGAGCGGCTCGCCGAGATCGTCCAGGAAAGCGGCTGGCAGCAGCCCTTCCGCTGGGGACAGCAGGCCGCTCCCCGCGACCCGGCCATCGTCTTCAACACCTGCAAGAACGACCACTCGCCCGAAGAGCGCGAGCGCAGGCTCGAGCAGTTTCCCGCTCTGCGTTTCGCCCGGCTCAGCGGCTACGGCGGCTTCGACTTCCGCAGCGACGGCTCGCCGGCCTATCGCGAGCGCGAGGGGCGCATCTGCCAGTCGGCCTGGGAGTTCCACACCATCTGGGGCTGCCCCTTCCGCTGCGCCTATTGCTGGTTTGGCGCCGTGCTCAACGTGATGGTGGACATCGAGGCGTTCCTCGAGCACGCCGACCGCCGCATCCGCGAGCTCGACCCGCCCCAGACCATCTACAAGTGGGACAACGGCACCGACATCAACTGCTTCGAGCCCGAGTACGACGCCACCCGGCTGATGGTGGACTACTTCGCCCGCCAGGAGCGCAACCGCCTGCTGCTTTATACGGGCAAGAGCGACCACGTGGACTTCATGCTCGATTATCCGCACGGCGGCCACACGATCATCCAGTGGAGCCTGAGCGGCCGCACGCAGAGCACGGTGCTCGAGCCCGAGACGGCGCCGTGGAACCGCCGGGTGGAGGCCGCGGCCAAATGTCAGGCGGCCGGGTATCCCATCCGCTTCCGCTTCTCGCCCATCATCCCCGTGCGCGGGTGGCGCGAGGAGAACCGCGAGCTGATCGAGCTGATCTTCGCGACGACGCGGCCCGACATCATGGTGTTGTGCATGCTCGGCTGGATGGACTACGACGTGGCGGCTGCGTGCGTGGACATGTCGCTGCTCGACGAGCAGATGGTGCGGGCCATGGAAGGCACGGCGCCGTTTCTCAAGGGGCGGCGCTACGGCCCGCTGCCGCACGACGCGCGGGCGGAAATCTACCGCTTTCTGTTCGATGAGATTCGCCGGGTGAGCCCGAACACGCCCGTGACGCTGTGCCTCGAGACGCCGGCCATGTGGGCCGAGTTCGGCCGCCGTCCACCCCAGGTGGGCGCCTCCTACCCGTGCGTGTGCGGCCCCTACTGCACGCCCGGCCACCCGAAGTTCCTGCCGACCGCCTAGTCGGCCGCCTTCCCCATCATCGCGTCGGTCATGCGCGCCACCTGGCTCATCTCGGCCACGTCGTGGACGCGCACGATGCGCGCGCCTTGTGCGATGCCGTAGGCCACGGTGGCCGCGGTGCCGAAGGCGCGCTCCTCGACCGGCAGGCCGAGGGTCTTGCCGATGAAGCTCTTGCGCGACGTGCCGAGCAGGATGGGCCGGCCCAGGCTGCGCAGCTCGGGCAGGCGCCGCAGGATGGCCAGGTTGTGTGCGAGGGTCTTGCCGAAGCCGATGCCGGGGTCCACGAGAATCTGCTGCTCGTCCACGCCGGCGTCCACGGCCAGGGCCAGGCTCTCGCGCAGGGAGCCCACGATCTCGCCCATCAGGTCGTCGTAGTGCGGGGCCTGCTGCATGGTGCGGGGCGTGCCCTGCATGTGCATGAGGCACAAGGGGGCGCCGGAGTCGGCGGCTACGGCGGCCATCTGCGGGTCGGCGCGGAGGGCGGTCACGTCGTTCAGCAGCGTGGCGCCGGCATCCAGGGCGGCCCGGGCCACGGCGGCCTTCGCGGTATCGATGGAGAGGGGAACGGCGGTCTCGGCCGCCAGGCGCTCGATGACGGGCACCACGCGGCGGCATTCTTCGTCGGCGTCCACGGCCGCCGCGCCGGGCCGGGTGGACTCGCCGCCGATGTCGAGCAGGTCGGCGCCCTGGTCCACCAGCAGGAGGCCCTGGGCGACGGCGGCGGCGTGGTCGAGAAACTCGCCGCCGTCGGAGAAGGAGTCGGGCGTCACGTTCACAATACCCATGACGAGCGTGCGGCCGCCGAGGGAAAGGGCACCGCCACCGCAGCGCAGCGAAAAGGTGGTGCGCTCCCAGGCCTCGAGGGTGACGCGGAGGGCATGGGCCAAGGTGTCGGCTTCGGTGGCGAGCGCGCGCAGCAGCGGCCCGGCACGCTCGGCCATGAAGTGGACGATGGCGTCGGCGCCACCGGTGCGCACCTCGCCGCCGCAGGCCTCGGTGGCGCGGATGAGGGCGGCGGCCTGTGCCTCGGCGATTCGCTCGAGCTTGAGCACCCACTGCCCGAGGACCGGGCGGCGGCCGCCGAGCTGCTCGATGGCGTCGGCCGGAGC
Organism: Candidatus Brocadiia bacterium; assembly: GCA_016782825.1. GTDB lineage: Bacteria > Planctomycetota > PUPC01 > DSUN01 > DSUN01 > BS750m-G60. The sequence goes on from JADHXT010000002.1 coordinate 15,756, forward strand.
CGGGTCGGCGGGGCCGGCGAGCACGCGCGGGTTGTGCGGGAGCCGTGCAGTCACGGGATTTGCAGCTCTTCGGCGTTGGGCAGATCTTCGAGGTTCTTGAGGCCGAACGCTTCGAGGAAGCGCCGGGTGGTGCCGTAGAGGAAGGGGCGGCCGAGCACTTCGGCGCGGCCCAGGATGCGGACGAGGCCGCGCTCCTGGAGCGCGCGCAGCACGGCGTCCACCTGCACGCCGCGGATGGCCTCGATGTCGGCGCGATGGATGGGCTGGCGGTAGGCCACGATGGCGAGGGTCTCGAGCGCGGCCTGCGAGAAGCGGGCCTTGCGTTCGCTCTTGTGGAGCTGCTCGACGTAGTCGGCGTATTCGAGATTGGAGAGCAAGCGGAAGCCGCCGGCGATCTCCTCGATCTGGATGCCGCGATGGGCCTCGGCGTGGTCTTTCTGGAGCGCTTCGACGGCGCGGCGCACCACGTTGGCGTCGGCGAGGCCGAGCACGTCGCGCAGCCGGCGCGTGGTGAGCGGCTCGTCGGCGGCGAAGAGGAGGGCTTCGAGGATGTTCTTGAGCAACTGCTCGTCCATGGGATGGGGTCTCGTATCAGCGGGTAGCCGCGCGCTGGCCGACGTGGTGGCGGATGCGGGCCAGCGCCTGGTGGACGGCGGCGATGACGGCGCTGGAGGTGATGGTGGCGCCGGGGATGGCGGCGACGTGTTGGTTCTCGCTGTCGGGCGCATTGGGGTCGCGGTACGGAGCGTTGGTGATCAGATCGAGCATCGCTTCGGGCAGGCGCTCGAACTCCCGCTGGAACTCGGGCTCGGTGCAGCGGCTGCCGAGGCCGGGCGTCTCGAGCTGGCCGACGACCGTGATGGCTTTGACAGTGAACTGCCGCGGGCCGTATGCACTGGCCTGGTGGGCCGCCACGACGACGTGCACCTTGCTGGAGTAGCCCTGGGCCTTGCCCTCGGCGGCGTAGAAACGACCGCTCTTGGGGGCCTCCGCCTCGTAGACGACGAAGGGCGGCGCCTGCTGGCCGCCGTCGAGGGCGGGATAGGTGTGCTCCTCCCAGGGGCGCTTGGCGTCGGGGCTTTCGTCCAGCGGGAGGCCGAGCACGACGCTCAGGCCGCGGGCCTTCTTCAACTCCACCTGGTAGCGAATCCTGTCGTACGTAGCCTGGTACGAAACGGCGAGGCCGGCGGCGGAGAACAGCGAGATGAGCCCGAGCACGAGGGGGAAGCGGACGGCATCGGTCATGGCTTGTCCCTCCGCCCGAACACCTTAGGCTTCGTGTGGCGGTCGATCAGCGGCGTGGCCGTGTTCATCAGCAGGATGGCGTAGCACACGCCCTCGGGGTAGCCGCCGTACCGGCGAATCACCGTGGTGAGCACGCCGCAGCCGATGGCGAAAATCACCTGGCCGCGGGTCGTGACGGGCGACGTGACCATGTCCGTGGCCATGAAGAACGCCCCGAGAAACAGCCCGCCCGCCAGCACGTGGAACAGGGGCTGGCCGGCAAACCAGATGTAGTAGCGCGTCCCTTCCGCCTGCACCGGCAGCGGCAGCGCCCACGACAGGAGCGCGGCCGTGCCGATGAAGAGCACGGGCACCTGCCACTTCACGTAGCGCAGCAGAATGAGGGCCATGCCGCCGATGAGCAGCGCCAGGGCGCTCACCTCGCCGATGCATCCGCCGACGCGGCCCACGAAGAGGTCGCGGGTCGGGGTGCTGCCCTTGGCCTGGATGCTCGCCAGCACGGCGATGGCTTCCTCGCGGGTCTTGGGCACGGGGAGGCGGGCGGTCTTGCCCTTGTTGAACATCTTGAGCTGCTTCTTGGCCTTCGTGAGCGGCGTGGCGGCCGTGACGGCGTCGACGGTGGCTGCCCTGTGGTGGTAGGGCACGGGCCAGCCCGCGCCGGCCGTCACGAGCGCGGCCCACGCGGAGAGCACGAAGGCGCGGCCCATGAGAGCCGGGTTCCAGATGTTGCACCCCAGCCCACCGAAGGCTTGCTTCACGACGGCGATGGCCACGAACGACGCCGTGACCGGCACGTACCACGGCGCGTGCACGGGCAGCACGAAGGCCACCAGCAGGCCGGTGAGCACGGCGCTGCCGTCGGACACGGTGATGGGCTGCTTGCGGAGCTTCTGGCACGCGGCCTCGGTGGCCACGGCCGTGACGGTGGCGAGCAGCGTGACCCACAGCGCGCGGGGCCCGAAGACGGCCACCGCACAGGCCAGCGCCGGCAGCAGCGTGAAGCTCACCGTCCACATGATGCGTGGGATCGAGTCGGCGTCGCGCGTGTGAGGCGACGTGCTGACGACAAGCGGCGGCGAGCCCTGCGGCTCTGCGGCGTCGGCGGCGGTGCGTTCGTCGGCGGCCATGGCTATCCTGCGGCTTGTCTTGCCTGCTGTTCGGCTCTGCGTTTCGCCAGCTCGGCTTTGCCGAACTTGACCCAATGAACGATGGGACGCTTGGCGGGGCACACGTAGGCGCAGCCCCCGCACTCGAAGCAGTCGAGGATCGTGGTGGCGGCGATGGCGTCCACGTCGCGCGCCTCACAGGCGATGCTGATTTCGTTGGGCAGCAGATTCATCGGGCAGGCGTCCACGCAGCGCCCGCAACTGATGCACGCGCGCCACGTGTGGGTCGGCGCGGCGCGGAGCGCGAGGACGCCCGAGGTGCCCTTGATGACCGGCACGTCGGTGCGGTGTTGGGCGAGGCCCATCATCGGGCCGCCCAGGACGATCTTGCGGACGCCGTCGCGCGGCCGGGCGTCGTCGAGCACGTGGCGGATCGGCGTGCCCAGGCGCACCCGCAGATTGGCCGGGCGCTTCACGCCGTCGCCGGCCACGGTGAGCACGCGGTCCACCAGCGGGCGGTTGCTGCACGCGGCCTGGCGGATGGCCAGTGCGGTGGCCACGTTGTGCACCACCACGCCCACTTCGAGGGGCAGGCCGACGGCGGGCACGCGGCGGCCCGTGAGGGCCACGATGAGCTGCTTCTCGGCGCCCTGCGGATACTTCACCCTGCAAAGCTCCACGGCGATGCCGGTGCCCTCGGCGGCGCGCCGCAGCACGTCGGCTGCGTCGCGCTTGTTGGCCTCGATGCCGATGTACAGATGCTTCGCGTCCACGGTGCGGGCGATGAGCTGGAGCCCCTCGACGATCTCCTCGGCCTGCTCGAGCATGAGGCGGTAGTCGCAGGTGAGGTAGGGCTCGCACTCGGCGCCGTTGAGGATCACGGTGTCGATGGGCTTGTCGGGCGGCGGGCTGAGCTTCACGTGGGTGGGGAAGGCGGCGCCGCCCATGCCCACGATGCCCGCGGCCTGGATGCGGTCTTTGATGGCCGCGGCGTCGAGGCCCCCCGGGTCGGTCTCGTCCAGCAGCCCGTCCACCCAGGTGTCTTGGCCGTCGTTCTGGAGCACGACGGAGAGGACGGGCGAGCCGAAGGGGTGGGGCCGCGGCTCCACGGCCACCACTTCGCCGGAAACCGAGGCGTGCACTCGCGCGGACACGAAGCGCCGGGGGTTCTCCGGGTCGGGCGTCCCCACCACCTGGCCGAGGCACACCGCGTCGCCCTTCTTCACCGTGGGCACGCACGGCACGCCGATGTGCTGCACCATGGGCAGCACCACCTGGGCCGGCACGGGGAGGCAGCGGATGGCCTGGCCCTTGCTCCGCTCCTTGTGGTCGTGCGGGTGGAATCCTCCAGGGAAGGTCCTCATAGCGATCCCAACTTGGGTCCGGCGGGTGGTGTCATCCCAGCGCGTGCTTGATCTGGCGCACGGCCTGGCGGATGCGATCCTCGTTTTCCACGAGGGCGATGCGCAGGTAGCCCTCGCCGTTCTCGCCGAAGCCCCGGCCGGGGGCCACCGCCACTTCGGCCTCGCGCATGAGCTTGAGAGCAAACTCGATGGAGCCCATCTCGCACCACGGCTCGGGGATGGGCACCCAGGCGAACATGGAGGCCTTGGGCGGCTTCACGTCCCACCCAATGCGCTGGAGGCCGCGGCACAGGCAGTCGCGGCGGCGCTGGTAGACCTCGGCCTGCTCGCGGGCCAGGCCGCCGCAATGGCGGAAGGCGATGATGGCGGCGATCTGGAGGGCCTGGAAGATGCCGTAGTCGTAATAGCCCTTGATCTTGGCCAGCGCACGCACCATCTCGGGGTGGCCCGCGCAGAAGCCGATGCGCCAGCCGGCCATGTTGAACTGCTTGCTCATGGTGATGAACTCGCAGCCCACGTCCTTGGCGCCGGGCACCTGGAGGAAGCTCGGGGCCTGGTAGCCGTCGAAGGTCGTCTCGGCGTAGGCCAGGTCGCTGATCACCAGGATGCCGAACCGCTTGGCGATGCGCACGATCTCCTCGTAGAAGCCCAGCTCCACGGTCATCGTCGTGGGGTTGTGCGGGAAGTTGAGGATGAGCACCTTGGGCCGTGGGTAGATGTGCTCGAGGGCGTAGACGATGTGGCCGACAAACTCGTCCTGGTCCTCGCTCAGCGGCACGCTGATCACGTTGGCGCCGGCGAGGGCCACGGCGTAGACGTGGATGGGGAAGGCGGGGCTGGGCACGAGAGCCGTGTCGCCGGAGCCCAGGAGGGCGAGGCACAGGTGGCTGAAGCCCTCCTTCGAGCCGATGGTGGCGATGATCTCGTCCTCGGGATCGAGGTCGACGTCCCACAGGCGCTGGTAGTAGCGTGCCGCCTCGCGGCGCAGGTTGAACAGGCCGGTGGAGACTGAGTAGCGGTGGTTGCGCGGCTCTTGCGCGGCCTCGCACAGCTTGTCCACCACGATTTGCGGCGTGGCGTCCCGGGGGTTGCCCATCCCCAGGTCGATGATGTCGGCGCCGCCCTGACGCAGCGCGTGCTTCATGGCGTTGAGCCGGCCGAAGAGATAGGGCGGGAGGCGGCGGAGCCGGTTCGAGACGTCGATCGTGTAGTCGTCGGTGGTGTCGATGCGCACCATGGCCGCTTGGTCGAGCAGTTCGGCGGCGCGGCGGCCTCGTGGGGCTTTCCGGGTCATGGGCCTATCTGCTACAGGGGACGGGAGGCACGCAGTCTTCTGTATCGCTGCGGATTATAGCAGAGGCGCCATGACCGGTCAACCCCCTTGGTTGGCTCGTGCATGAGAGAGGCCGCCCCGGCGGTGGGACGGCCTCTCGTCGTCTGTGGCGAAAACTCGATGAGGGCTCAGGCCTTGCGGCGGCGACGGTACCGCCGCGCGAGGGCCAGGCCGCCCATGCCGAGGAGCATGGCCGTGCCGGGCTCGGGCGTGTAGGTGATGGTGAGGGCGAAGTTGTCGATGTACACGAAGCTCTCCGTGCCGTTCCAGTAGTCGGTTTCATACACCGCCAGCACGAGGTCTTCGCCGATGTGCTGGTTGAGCGCGCCCACCAGGTCGTCCACCTGCAAGTCGGTGAGTGTCATGCCCACCCACGAGAAGAGGTCGCCCTGGTAGCCGCCCTGGAGCAACTGGGTGACCCACAGCGCGCCGATGTTGGCGGCCGAAGTGGGGTTGTCGTTGGCGTCGAGGAGCGATTGGCCGGGCTGCCGGGCCTCCCAGGCGGTGGCGTCGAAGAGCGCCAGGCCGATCATGGGCGCACGGGTGCTGTTAGGCGAGTTGCGCTGGAGGTCGAAGGAGAGTGCCACGTCGGTCACCAGGTCGCCGGCCGACGGGGCGAGACGCTGCCCGAGGAAGGCAAGGGCGCGGTTGGACGTGGAGGTGGTCTGCACAGCCACGAAGCTGCCCGGATGCCCACCTGTGGTGTGGCCGAGGAAGGTGGTGTTGGACGTGATGGAGAAGGCGAGGTTCACGGGGTCGCCCGTGTTCATCTGCATGCGCGCCACTTCCCACGGGCCGTCGCTGGTGCCGTCGCCGGCGAAGGCGGTGGTGGCGTCGAAGCCGGTGTCGGCAAACTGCACGATGCCGTCGCCGGGCTCCGCGATCTTGAGGCGCAGGAAGGGCGATCCGTAGGTGGGGTGTTCCTTGGACGCGAAGCCGAGGTTGTGGCTGCCGGTGTTGCCGTTCACATTGTTGCGGGTGAGGGCCACGGTCACGAGGCCGTCGGTGTCGCTCGTGACGAACTGGGTGAAGGTGGGGGTGCCAAAGGCGATGACAGCGCCGGCCGCGCCATCGGGGCCGCCCCAGCCGTTGACGCCGCTGGGCACGGTGAGGTCGCCGAATTCGGTCATGGGCGGGCTGGCCATGCTGCTGCCGCTGCTGTTGTTGCCGGGCGCGTTGTTCCAGTCGATTTCGCCGGCCGGGCTGTCGCCGGTGCCGCCGTTGCCTTCGACCCAGGCTTCGCCGGCGTGGCCGTCGGCGAGGCCCCACACGTCCACGGTCCAGCCGCCGGGCGCGTTGTTGTTGCTCACGGTCTGCACGAGGGCCACGTCGTACACCTGGCTCAGGTCGATGCCGGTGAGGTCGAAGCGCAGGTAGCCCTTACGGGTGTAGCTGTTGTTCGTCCCGGAATCCTTGATGTACACGTTGGCTTCCTGCCCGTGGTTCAGGTCGGCATTCGAGCCACCGCGGATGTAGGAGTCGGCACCGGCTCCATCGCCGGTGTGCACGGTGATCACAGTGGCGTCTGCGGGGGTTGCCAGCAGCACCAGCGCCACGGCTCCACATACCAGCGCGAACACACTTCTGGCCATCGTTTGCGTTCTCATCTCGTCGGTCTCCTCTCGGTCATCGAACCCTTCGCGGGTCCACGGTGTGGCCTTGGGACGCCTTCGGGCGCTCCCTGGTTTCGGGAGAAGCTTCTTTCCTCCTCTTCTCTGTGGTCTTGTGGTTGGGTCGGAAACAGTGTTGGCTGCTCTGATCGGGGCCTCCAGGCTTGCGCTCTTAGGACGCGCACAACAACACGCAACCCGAGCGGAGTTCTCCGCGGGGCGATCATACAGTATACATAACTGGCCAGTGAAGGGCTAGCCCAATTTCCACGGCGCGCGGTAGACGGGCACGCAGGCGCGGGCCGCCTCGGCGTCGCCCACCACGGCCTCGGTCTTGGGGTCGAACTGGATGGAGCGGCCCAGCTTGAGCGCGGCATTGGCCAGGCAGAGCGGCACGTTCACCTTGTGGTGGTAGGCCACGTTGCAGCTCGTGGGCTGGCGGCTCTTTATGCTGTCGAGCAGCTCGCGGTGGTGCCCCACCGACGGCGGCAGCTTGGGCTCGGCCGGCACTTCGAGCTTGGCGGCCACCCCAGCCTCCGGCACGATCTTGTGCATGCCGTAGTCGCAGTAGAGCGTGGCGTTCTCGCCGTGGAAATATATTCCGAGGCGGCGGGTCTTGCCCCCCTTGCCCTGGAAGTCCCAGCCGTAGCTGTTCGCCGTGTTCATCATCCACGTCATGGTGAGGCCGGGGTATTGGAAGAGGGCTTCCTGCACGTCGGGGCTGTCGCCGTCGTCGTCGGTCACGTAGCGGCCGCCCGAGCAGCTCGCCTGGGTGGGCAGGCCGAGCCCGAGCGCCCACACCGGCAGGTCCACGATGTGGGGGGCCATGCCCGGCATCCAGCCGCCGCTGAAGCCCATGAACGAGCAGTGGTGGAAGGCGCCGCGGAGCATGTTCGGGCGGAACGGCACCATCTGGGCGGGGCCGACGAACATCTCCCAGTCCAGCCCCTTCGGCGGCGGGCTTTCGGGCGACTTGCCGATGCCTTTGGTGCCGGTGTTCATGTTCCAGAAGGTGCGCACGGTGCTGATCTTGCCCAGCACGCCGGAGCGCACGATCTCCACCACGCGGCGGTAGTTGGGCGTGGCGTGGATCTGGGTGCCCACCTGGGTGATGCGCTTGCCGGCCGCGGCGGCCTTGACGATGGCCTTGCTCTCCTCCACGTACATCGTCATGGGCTTTTCGATGTACATGTCGCGGCCGCTCTGGAGCACGGCCAGGCCGATGAGCGCGTGCCAGTGCGGCGGGGGCGCCACCACCACGGCATCGATGTCCTTGCGTTCGAGCAGCTTGCGGTAGTCGCCGTAGGCCTGCACCTTCTGGCCCTTGCGCGCGCAGCGGGCCATGGCCGCCTTGATCTTCGGCTCGTGTACGTCGCAGATGGCCACAAACCGCGTGTCCTTCTGGCCGAGGAACGCGCCCTGGAGGCCGCCGCCCATGGGGCCGATGCCGATGGAGGCCATGGCGATGGTATCGCTGGGCGGCGCCTTGCCCTCGGCGCCGAGCACCTTGGCCGCGAGGCCGATGCCCACGGCCGCATTCACCGCGCCGCCGAGAAATCGCCGCCGGGTCGAATGAGACTTCATGCTGCTGCTCCTGCTGTCAGAGGACGCGAGGCACCCACCGTGCGCTGCCCAGTGTGGCGCATTCGCGCCCAGAGGTCAAGGCCAGCCCGAGCTGAGGCGCCGCCGAGTTCCTGGCCCCGTCTTGCCCAACAAGGTCTTGACTTCCCCGCGCCGCGGTGATACGCTGCGTTCTGGACACAGCAAGCCACGCCTTGCAAGGGGGGCAGGAGGAGCTACGGTGGGTGTTTCCCGGATTACGGGCGCGTCCTGTGCGACGATGCCGAGTAGATGTCTGGATCATCCCGCTCCGCCACCCGCTTCCGGCCTGACAGGCTTGCTCATAGATGTCTCTCGACTGTTCCGAAGGAGGATCGAGTGATGGGACGCCCCCCGGATAAAGCAGCGCTTTACAGAACGGCGGCAGTGCTCTCGTGCATAGGGGCAGGGGGCTTCGTCGCTGTCGCGGCCCTTGGGCGGTGCCCGGCCCTTGCAGTCGGCGTGGCAGCGCTCAACCTGTCAATAGCCGCGCTGATGTTCGTCCTGTCCCGGCGGTGCGCGAGGAGACTCCGGAGGGACAGCGCCAGAGCTCGACCAAGTAATCGGGGGACACCTTACTGAACTATTGACTCAAGGCCGCGACGGTGGACCCGGAGGACGGGGCCACTTGCTTCAAGTATGACCAGCGGGGTGTGGTCCGGTGACGTGAGTTTCCTACGTCGGCCTGCTCTTGGGATACGCACCGTGCCCGCCGTGCGTATCTCCCTGCCTCTTATTCACTTCCGGCCACCGCAGTCGCCGCGAGCCGCACGGGTTCACGCTTGCGCCGCGGCCCGCACAGGCTATACTTGAGGCAACACACTCCCGGAGGACGGCCATGGCCAATTGTTCTGCATCGCGGCGGCGATTCCTCACGACCCTCGGCTGGGGCGCGGGGGCGCTGGCGCTTCGTGGCCTGGCACGCACGACGGAGGCCGCCGACAAGAAGCCCAACTTCGTGATCATCCTGGCCGACGACATGGGCTACGGCGACTCGAGCGTGTACGACGGCTGGATCAACACGCCCCACATGGAACGCCTCGCCGCCGAGGGGCTGAAGTTCACCGACTTCCATTCCAGCGGCGTGGTGTGCAGCCCCACCCGCGCCGGCCTCATGACGGGCCGCTACCAGCAGCGGGCCGGCGTGCCCGGCGTGATCAATGCCGACCCCAAGGTGGCCGCTCACCACACCGGCCTCCAGACCACCGAGGTGGTGTTCCCCAAGCTGCTCAAGCAGGCCGGCTACACGTGCGGCATCTTCGGCAAGTGGCACCTCGGCTACGAGAAGAAGTACAACCCCCTCTACCACGGCTTCGACGTTTTCCGCGGCTTCGTGAGCGGCAACATCGATTACGCCTCGCACTACGATCGCATGGGCATGTACGACTGGTGGGATGGCCTCGAGCACGCCAAGGAGGACGGCTACTCCACACACCTCATCACCCGCCACGCCGTGGAGTTCATCGAGCGAAACCAGCGGCGCCCGTTCTGTTGCTACGTGCCCCACGAGGCCGTGCACACCCCGCTCCAGGGGCCGAAGGACCCGCCCGTGCGCGGGCCGAACAAGGCGAAGGGCCGCAAGGTGGACGCCAAGCGCGCCTACCGCGAGATGATGGGGGCCATGGACGACAGCATCGGCGCCATCGTGGCCGCTCTGCGGCGCCTCGGCCTGGCCGACAACACGCTGGTGGTCTTCTTCTCCGACAACGGCGGCACCCGCTACGGCTCGAACGCCCCGCTCCGCGGCGGCAAGGGCACCGTGTGGGAGGGCGGCCACCGCGAGCCCGCCATCGGCTGGTGGCCCGGCCGCATCAAGCCCGGCACCGTCACCGACCAGCTCTGCATCAGCCTCGACGTGATGCCCACGCTCCTCGAGCTGGCCGGCGTGCCCGTGCCCGCGGGCCACACGCTCGACGGTGTGAGCCTGGCCCCGCTGCTGCTGGAGGGCAAGCCGCTCGGCAAGCGTCAGCTCTTCTGGAACGGCCGCGCCATGCGCGACGGGCAGTGGAAGCTCGTGCTCGGCGGCAGAGGTGGGGACGGCGTCGGCCTCTACGACCTGTCGAAGGACATCGGCGAGAAGACCAACCTCGCCGCCCAGCACCCCGAGCGGGTGGTGGCCATGCGCGCCGCCGTCGCGGCCTGGGACAAGGACGTGGCCGCCGGCGCCACCCGCCAGCCGCCGCCTCCGCCGGGCGCCGTGGAGCGCCCCAAGCGGCGCCAGGCGAAGAAGGCGCGGTAGCCGGTGAACCCAAGTCTCAAAGGGCGATGATGCGGGGGGAACCTTCTTTGAGGAAGAAGGTTCCCCCCACGCCCCCTTCCAAGAACCCTTACATTGGCTCCCTCGCTTGACGTGGGTTGCCGCGGCGCCTATACTCGCCGCATTGCACAGGAGCAGCGGCCATGCCAACCAAGACGTGCAGCGTGGGCCTCGTCGGCTTCGGGACCATCGGTGCCGGGGTGGCGAGGATTCTCCTCGAGAATGCCGACCAGCTCCGCGCCAAGACCGGCATCACGATTATCCTCAAGCGCATCTGCGACCTGGATATCACCACCGACCGCGGCGTGGCCGTGTCCGAGGGGGTGCTCACCACGTCGCTGGACGACGTGATCGACGACCCCGAGATCGAGGTGGTCATCGAACTGGTCGGCGGCCTCACCGTCGCCAAGCAGATCGTGCTCCGCGCCGTCGCCGCGGGCAAGAGCGTGGTGACGGCCAACAAGGCGCTGCTCGCCGAAGAGGGCCGCGAGCTGTACCAGGCGGCCCACGAACGCGGTGTGCCCATCGCCTTCGAGGCCAGCGTGGGCGGCGGCATCCCCGTCATCGCCGCGCTCCGCGACGGCCTGATCGCCAACGATATCCAGAGCATCATAGGCATCGTGAACGGCACGTGCAACTACATCCTCACCCGCATGGCCGCCGAGGGCGCCCGCTACGACGACGTGCTGGCCGACGCCCAGCGGCTCGGCTATGCCGAGGCCGACCCCGCCCTCGACGTGGGCGGCGGCGACAGCGCCCACAAGCTCGCCATCCTGGCCGCGCTCGGCTTCGCGGGCGACTTCGGCTACGACGAAATCCACGTCGAAGGCATCCAGGCCACCGACCCCATCGACATCGCCTACGCCCGCGAGCTCGGCTACACCCTCAAGCTCCTGGCCATCGGCAAGCGCTTCGGCGACGAACTCGAGCTCCGCGTCCACCCCACCCTCCTGCCCGACGAACACCCGCTCGCCAGCGTGCACGACGTGTTCAACGCCGTGTGCATCCGCGGCAGCGCCGTGGGCGACACCATGTTCTACGGCCGCGGCGCCGGCCAGATGCCCACGGCCAGCGCCGTGGTGGCCGACCTGGTGGACATCCTGCTCGGCAAGGCCAAGCACACCTTCGACCGCCTGCGCCTGTTCCCCGGACGCACCGAGAGCCTCCGCGTGCGGCCCATCGGCGAGGTGGAGACGCGCTACTACCTGCGATTCGCCGCCCTCGACCACCCCGGCGTGCTGGCGCGCATTGCCGGCGAATTCGGCGACCACGATATCAGCATCGCCTCGGTGATGCAGAAGGAGCGCCACGCCACCCAGGCCGTGCCCCTGGTGATCCTCACCCACCAGGCTACCGAGGCCAAACTGCGCCGCGCCCTGGCCGCCATCGAGCCGCAGGGAGTGACCGAGGGGCCGCCGGTGGTGATCCGCGTCGAAGGCGAGCACGAGTGACCGTGGCCCCGTCGCCGAGCCGCGGGCCTTCCACGAGAGGCCGAGCCGCGTGAGCGCCGAAGACACCATCCACGATATCCCCCCCGAGTTGCGCTGCACCGCGCCGCTGCGGCTGGCCCCGCCCATGGCCGAGGCCGAGCTGTCCGCCCGCCTGCTCGAGCTGGCCGCGCCCAACACCCATCTCGACGAGGCCGTGTGCTTTCTCGGCGGCGGCGCCTGCGACCACTACGTGCCCGCCGTCGTCGACGCCGTGGCCGCCACCGTCGGCCCCCGACTCATCGCACCCGATTCGCCACAATCCATGCTGCAACTCGTCTACGAACTCCAGACCCTCTACGCCGGGCTCACCGGCCTTGCCGTGGCCGCCGCCCCGTTCGCCGATGGCCCGACCGCGCTCGTCGAGGCCGTGCAGCTTGCCGTGGCCGCCACGGGGCGCCCCGAGGTGGTGGTGTCGCGCTCCGTCCATCCCGGCTATCGCGCCATCCTACACACCTTGCTCGCCGGACCCGCGACCACGCTGCGCGAAGTCGACCACCAGGGCGGCGTGGTATCCCTCGACCGCCTCGAGCGCCAGGTGACCGACGCCACGGCGTGCGTGGTGGTCGAGCATCCGAGCTTCTTCGGCTGCCTCGAGGATGTGGCGGCCCTGGCCGCCGCCGTGCACCGGCACGGCGCGCGGCTCGTGGTGAAGGTGGACCCGCTGGCGCTCGGCCTGCTCGCCTCGCCGGGCGAGACGGGGGCCGACGTTGCCGTGTGTGACGCACAGCCGCTGGGCATCCGCCCCACGTGGGGCGCGGGCGCGCTCGGGCTGCTGGCGTGCCGACCCGAGTTGGCCGATGCCCTCCCCTGCTGGCGCGTGGTGCGGAGCGAAACGGGCTTCGCATCCGTCGGCGAGGCCCGCGGCAGGCTGCGCGCCGACGTGGTGGCCCGCCCCGTGGCTTACCTGGCGGCCGTGGGGGCCGAGGGGCTGGCGAGAGCCGCCGCGCTCTGCGCCACCCGGGCACACGCCGCGCTCCAACGCATCGGCTCCGTCGAAGGCTTCAGCCGCCGCTTCCGCGCGCCGTTCTTCAAGGAGTTCGTCGTCGAATCCGCGCACGACCCCGACGACGTGGCCGAGCAGTTGCTGGACGGCAACATCCTCGGCCCGCTGTCGCTCGAAAAGTTGTGCCCCGAGATGGAGCACTGCCTGCTCTTCGCCGTCACCGAGCGGCGCACGAAGACCGACATCGACATGCTTCACCACGCCCTCGACCTGCTCGACGCGGGCGACATGCGGGAGCTGTGACCTGTTGCCGAGGCCGCGCACGTGAGCAAGACGCCCATCACGGAACGTATCGCCGCCGCTGAGCCGTCCCGCCACTTCGGGAAGGCGAGCGGCGAGGGCGCCGACGCGGCGGAGTTCGTGCCCGCGGCCCTCCGTCGCCACTCGCCGCCGCCGTTGCCCTGGCTCGACGAGGGCACGCTCCGCGCCCACTTCGCCGGCCTGGCCGCCGGCTCGGGCCTGCGTGCCGCCGCCGGCTGGAATGAGGCCGCCACGGCCGCCGCGGAGCGCGCGGCCCGTCTGCCGGGCCTCGCCCACTTCCACCCCGCGCAGCCTGACGCCACGGTGCAGGGCCTGCTGGAGGTGGCCCACGCCGCGGCCCGCGCCGTGTCGGCCGTCACGGGCCTCGACCGCGTGTCGCTCCAGCCGCCTCATCTCGCGGCCGCCGAACGCGCCGCGCTGATGGTGGCACGCAGCTACTTCGCGCGCGAGGAGCCCGGCCGCACGGCCGTGGTGGCGCCCGAGGGCCATTCGGCCCTGGCGGCGGCGGCCCGATTGGGGCTGCCGACCGAGGCCGTGCAACGCCTGCCATCGGGCGACGTGGATCTCGATTCGCTCCTGTCCGCCGTCGGCGCCCATACGGCGGCCGTGGTGGCAAACTGGCTGACGCCGGCCGGCGCGATCGACCGGCAGTTGGCCTCGATCGGCGAGGTGGCGCGGGCACACGGCTGCCTCTTCTGCGTCGATGCCCGCGGCTTGGGCGCGTCCGCAGGCCACGCCCGGGTGGCCAACGCCGGCGCCGACCTGGCGTGGCTGCCGCTGGCCGAGCTGTGCCCGGCCGCCACATCGGCCGCGCTGGGCGCTCGGGCGCATCTCACCGAACACCTGCCGCGTCCCCTCGTGGGGAAGACCCCCGGGGGCTACGAGCTGGACGACGACCTGCCCCGCAGCATCGGGCGGCTGGCGCTGGCGCCGGCCAACGCCCTGGACGTGCTCGCCCTCTACGTCCAGATGGCGCTCCTGGGCGAGCCGGGCCTCCGCGCGCGAGCCGAGCGCCTCGCCGCCGAGACCAGAGCGCTTGCGCCGGAGGGGTAAGGCGAGTACCCTGATAGTAGCGCTGCTTGCATCAACGGGGCCGCATGATCCATTGCCTCGCTTGGAGCCGTTTGTGAAGAGAATACTCATCAGCGATCCCCTCGCCGCCGAGGGCGTGCAGATACTCCGCGACGCCGGGTTCGACGTGGTCGAGCAGGCCGGGCTTTCGCCCGACGCCCTTCGCGAGGCGCTGGCCGGCTGCCACGGCCTGGTGATCCGCAGCGGCACCCAGGTGACCGCCGAGGCGCTCGAGGGCGCCGATGCGCTCCAGGTGATCGGCCGCGCGGGAGCCGGCGTGGACAACGTGGACGTCCAAGCCGCCACCCGCCGCGGCATCGTGGTGATGAACACCCCCGGCGGCAATGCCGTGAGCGCCTGCGAGCTCACCCTGGCCATGATGCTCGCCCTGGCCCGACGCGTGCCGCAGGCGTGCGCGCGAGTGAAGGCCGGCGAGTGGCCGCGCAAGGAGTTCAAGGGCACCGAGCTGCACGGCAAGTGCCTGGGCATCGTGGGGCTGGGCCGCATCGGCTCCGAGGTGGCACGCCGCGCCCTCGCCTTCGGCATGCAGGTGGTGGCCTGCGACCCCTTCGTCACCGAGGAGCGCGCCCGTCGCCTGGAAGTGCGCCTCGTCGAGCTGCCCGAGCTCTTCGCCACCAGCGACTTTATCACCCTCCACTCGCCCAAGACGCGCGACACCGACCGCCTCATCAACGCCGATACCCTGGCGACGATGAAGGACGGCGTGTTCCTCATCAACTGCGCCCGTGGCGGCATCGTGGACGAGGCCGCCCTGGCCGACGCGCTCCGCAGCGGCAAGGTGGGCGGCGCCGCGCTCGACGTGTTTGCCACCGAGCCGCCCGGCGACAACCCGCTGCTCGCCTTCGACAGCGTGATTGCCACGCCCCACCTCGGCGCCACCACTCGGGAGGCCCAGACGAAGGTGGCCGTGCAGATCGCCCAGCAGGTGGCCGACTACCTCGCCGGCGGGCCGCCGCGCAATGCCCTCAACACCCCGGCCGTCGAGCCCGAGCTGCTCGAAGTGCTCGGCCCCTACATCGAGCTGGCCGAGCGGCTCGGACGCTGCGTGGTGCAGCTCGCCGACGGCCGCGTCGAGCGCCTGCGCGTCACCTACCGCGGCGAGATGAACGAGCACGACGTGGCGCCCCTGACCACCGCCCTGCTCAAGGGCGCGCTCGAGCCGGCACTCGAAACGCCCGTGAACTACGTGAACGCCCCCGTGCTTGCCGCCGAGCGCGGCCTCGTAGTCGACGCCGTGCAGAGCAGCGATACGGCCGACTTCGCGAATCTCATCGTCGTGGAAGCCGTCACCAAGCACGGCACGCGGTCGGTCTCCGGCTCGCTCTTCGGCCGCCGGCAGCTTCGCATCGTCCGCATCGACGACCACCACGTGGACGTCACCCCCAGCGGCCACTTCCTCATCACGCGCCACATCGACCGGCCAGGTGTCATCGCCCACGTGAGCGGCCTGCTGGCCGAGCTGAACGTGAATATCGGCGGCATGACCTGCGGCCGCGACACGCCCGGCGGCGACGCCCTGCTCGTCATCAGCACCGACGAGCCCGTCGGCGCCGACCTCGTGGCCGCCGTCGAAGAATCGCCGCAGGTGCAGCGGGCACAGGTCATCTCCCTCTAGCGCGAAAGTGCAGCGCAATGGCCAGGGGCATCACACGCACGCGGGCCAGCGTCGGCTCTCTTGCCCTGCTGTGTCTCGCCATGGCCGGCTGCGGCGGCAAGGGCGACGCGGAGTTGGCCGCCGGGCCGTGGCTGCTTGGCCTCACCCACGATGAAGTGATCGTGGCCTGGGAGACGGCGGACATCGCCGATGGCACGCTCGAGTGCTGGACGGCCGATGGCCTGCTCCGCGCCCATCATCCACACCGTGTGAGGGTGCACCAGCTTCGCCTCGCGGGCCTGAAGCCCGACACGCTTTACCACTACCGCATCGCCTCGGGCGGCAGCCGAAGCGCGCCGCTCGCGTTCCGCACGCTGCCGGCCAAGTGCCAGAAGTTCACCTTTGCCGCCTATGGCGGCGCGGCCCTCGACGCCGCACAGCACGCCGACCTGGCTCGTCTCATCGCCCGCACGGAGCCCTCCGTGGTGGTCTACACAGGCGGCTATTCCCAGGCGGAGGATGGCGCTCCCGCCGATGCCGCCGCGCTGAACGCCGGCTTCCTCGCCCCCGCGCGCGAGGTGTTCGCACGGCATCCCGTGATGGCCCTTCGCACGCGCGACGCCGGCCGCGACTTCGGCCCTCGCTTGCTGCCGGGCGACGCCGCGCCGTGGCGCAGCTATCGTCTGGGGCACGCCGAGCTGTTTGCGCTCGACGTGGCGGCGGGCATCGCCGAGGGCAGCCCCCAGTGGCAGTGGCTCCGCTCCGCGCTGAGCCACAGCACGGCGTGGTGGAAGTTCGTCGTCTGCCAGCCGCCGCCCCTCAGTGCCGTGGCCGACGACCGGGCCGCGTTTCGCCGGGCTCTGCTGCCGTTGCTCCTCGATGCGGGGGTGGACGCGCTGTTCACGGGCGGAGCGCTTCGCGAGCGCAGCGTGCCGCTCACCGTGTCCGCCGAGACCAATGAGGTGCGCCTCTCGTGCTTCGCCGCGTCGGCGGCGGGGGCGCTGGGCACGGCGCGGGCCGTGCCGTGGGCGGCCAGCGTGAAGGCCGAGCACGCCTGGCTGCTGGTGATGGTGGACGGTGCGCGGCTGGACGTGTCGGTGCGCGACCTCGATGGCCGCGAGGTGGACAAGGCCGTCCTCGAGAAATCGGGCGAGCCACACGAGGAGAAAGGGCTGCCTGCCGGGGCCATCGAGGCCTTCCTGGCCTTTGCGCCAGCCGGGGGCTTCGCCGTGACGGAGCCGGGCGACCAGCCGACGGAGACTCGCCTCGTCGTGCCCGTCACCAACCCCTACGGGGCGGCTCTCCAGGGCGAGGTGAGGTGGGAGGTGAACGCGGACTCCGGCTGGAGCGTCGAGCCCGCGGTCATCGCGGTGGACGTGCCGCCGCGGGCCACCCGCCGCTACCCGTTCACCGCCACCGTGCGGGCGGGGGCCGCGAGGTCGGCTCCGTCCTTCGCGTTCGTCGTCGATGGGCAGGAACTCAAGGCACGGCAGAGCCCGTTGCGCCTCGAGCCGCGGCCCGCCGCCATGCCGC
The DNA here is from genome assembly GCA_016782825.1 of Candidatus Brocadiia bacterium. GTDB lineage: Bacteria > Planctomycetota > PUPC01 > DSUN01 > DSUN01 > BS750m-G60. Next base: position 33,243 of record JADHXT010000002.1, read on the forward strand.
GCTAGCTTGCGCTCTCTCCCACGCGTCGGGGCCACCCCAGCCGGACCGGCATGGAACGTTTTTCGCCGGCCCCGTCATTTTTCGCCAACGAGTCAGTCGCCCTCGAACCGCCCTTGGCGCGCTGCCGGCCGTCGGACGCAGCACGGGCCGCTCTCCATGCCCTGCGGCTTCCTCCGCTCTCACTCGCCGGCGCAGTCCATGCCGAAGGTAGCGGCCACGGCGTGGTTGGTCACCTGGCCCCCCACGAGATTGAGTCCCGCGCGGATGGCAGGATTGTCGGCGGCCGCGCGCTCGAAGCCCTTGTCGGCGATCTCCAGCAGATAGGGCAGCGTGGCGTTGGTGAGGGCGTAGGTGCTGGTGCGGCCCACGGCGCCGGGCATGTTCGTCACGCCGTAGTGCACCACGCCATGCTTGATGCGGATGGGGTCGCCGTGGGTGGTGGGCTCGATGGTTTCGATGCAGCCGCCCTGGTCCACGCTCACGTCCACCACCACGGCGCCGGGCTTCATGGTCTTCACCATTTCCTCGGTGACGAGCACGGGGGCGCGGGCGCCCTCGAGGAGCACGGCACCCACCACGAGGTCGGCTTCGCGCACCTTTCTGCGGAGGGCGTGTGCGTCGGAGTAGAGGGTGGTCACGTTGGCCGGCATCACCTCGTCGAGGTGGCGCAGGCGGTCGAGATCGATGTCGGCCACGGTCACGCGGGCGCCGAGGCCGGCCGCGGTGCGCGCGGCCTGCGCCCCCACGACGCCGCCGCCGATGATCAGCACGCTCGCCGGCTCCACGCCCGGCACGCCGCCGAGCAGTATGCCCCGGCCCTGCTGCGGCCGCTCCAAGTACTTCGCCCCCTCCTGGATGGACATGCGGCCGGCGATCTCGCTCATGGGCATGAGCAGCGGGTGGCGGCCGTCGGGGGTGTGGATGGTCTCGTAGGCGATGGCCACGATGCCGGCGTGGAGCATAGCCTCGGTGAGCGCGCGGCTGGCCGCGAAGTGGAAGTAGCCGAACACCACCTGCCCTTCCCGCAGCAGGCCGTACTCCTGCGGCACCGGCTCCTTCACCTTCACGATCAGGTCGGCCTGGCCGTAGACCTCCTCGGCGCTCTCGGCGATCTGCGCTCCGAGCTGGGCATACTCGCCGTCGTCGAGGCCGCTGCCGGCGCCGGCGCCGCGCTCGATCACCACTTGATGGCCGTGCTTGCGCAGCGCCTCGGCCCCGTAGGGGATGAGCGCCACGCGGTACTCATCCTGCTTCACCTCTCTCGGCACGCCGATGATCATGGCTTCGGCTCCCGCTTGGTGGTGGGCTGGTGGCTCGCCGTCATAAGCCGGACGGCCAGGCACGCGGCACACGCTGATTATAGACGCTCGCTCGCGCCCGGATCAACCGTTTCTTGGCGCCGCCGCGAGCACGCGGCGTCTGGCGGGTTGACAAGATGGCGGGGCTTTGGTAAGTTTGTGGCGGCTTTGTATCCTGGAGAGCTATGGCCAAGGAACCGCAGTGGAGCCGGCTGGCGTGGCAGGGCATCGCCTTCGACGTGCCCGCCGACTGGTGCCCCGGGCAGCTTCAGGGCGACTGGGATACCGGCTACCTGCGCGTGGAAGACGAGCTGAACGTCCGCCTCGAGCTGCGCTGGGAAACCCTCGGGCGGCGCACGGCCACGGCCTCCGCCCTGGTGGACAACTTTCTTCGCCAGACCCAGAAGAAGCTCCGCCGCGGCGAGGCCCAGCCACAGGTCGTCCGCGACCGCTCCGTGCCGCAGCTCTCCGCCCACGACCACGAGGTGTTCACCTGGCGCGGCAGCTACCACGCACACAGCCTGATGCTCGTGTGCGGCGACACGCGGCGGGTGGTGCACCTGCGGGTGTTCTTTGAGCCTGGCAACGAGCTCAAGAGCCTCACGCGGCACGTCTTTGCCAGCGCGACCTCGGGAGCTCGCGACGGCTTGGCGGAATGGAACGTGTTCGACTTCGTCTTCCGCCTGGCACCCGACTGGCGGCTCCAGACGAGCGGCCTGAAGACGGGCTGCCTCCAGCTCGCGTTTCGCGACGGCCGCGACGACCTCGAGGTGACGCGCTTCAGCCTGGCGGAGATCGTGCTCCGGCGGGCACCGATGGACGAGTGGTTCCGGGGGCAGTTTGCCAAGGCGCTCAAGGGCTTCCGCACCACGCTGGCCGAGGAAGCCTACCGCGAGCACGCCTCGCTCCGATGCACGGGCATGCTGCGGGCGCGGAGCCGCCCCTTCGGGCTGCTGCGGCGCCGCCGCTATGTGACCGCACGGCTGTGGCACTGCCCCGAGTGCGACAAGCTGTTTGCCGTGCGTCTCGTGGGCGACGTGCCCGACGACAGCCGCGTGGACGCCATCGCCGACACCGTGGTGTGTCACGGCCACGAGGAGTGACTCCCGGCCGAGCCGGGCAGTGTTCGTCGCCTGATCCGTTCGCTCCCTTGGGCAGGAGGCCCGGCCTCTGTGGCACTGCGTCGCCGACCCAACACGCTTTCGCGGGAGCAGTCGCTGGGCTCGATCCCGCTGCGCAACGAGGCCATCGAGGTGGCGCCCACCGAGGACGGCAGCGTGCGGCTCATCATCCCGCGGCGCGAGACCCGGTGGGTGAAGGCCCTCAGCCGCCTGTTCACCATCCCGGAACGGCGGCCCCTGACGCTCGACGAGATCGGCAGCTTCGTGTGGAACCTGTGCGACGGCCAGCACACCGTCCGCCAGATTGTCAAAGCCCTGTGTGGCCGCTACCGCCTGCACCGCAAGGAAGCCGAGGTTTCCGTCGTTACCTACTTGCGCCAACTGGCCAAACGCGGCATCATAGGGATCGCCGTGGCCCGAGCGCCGAAGGAGAACGCGCCGTCCTGAGCCACGCCACCGCACGTTGCCGGAGTGAATCATAGATGAGCGAGAAACCGACATCCGCCCGAGACACCGGGGGACGCATCGGCAAGCAGGTCATGCTGCCGTGGAGCAAGGCCATCGAGATCGCGGCCAAGAGCGTGCAGGTGCGCTTCTGGCGCTCCATGATTACCATGAGCAGCATCGTGCTCGCCATCGCCTTTCTCATGTCCATCTGGACTTCCACCGCCATCGTCGCCAGCCTCGGCACAGGCCCCGGCAAGGACCTCGGCGTCCTCAAGGCCAAGCTCAAAGCCCTGCGCGACGCCGGCGACGATGCCGCCAAGCGACAGGCCGCGGTCCAGGAACTCCCCCGCGACGTGACCGCCGGCGCCGCCGCCGTGGCCGAGGCCATCGACGACCTGAACGACGAGCTCGAGGATGCAAAGAAGAAGGACGAGAAGACCAAGCTCCAGGCGCAGATCGACAAGCTCCAGGCGCTGCTGAAGCCCGACGCCACGTTCGGCCTCCTCGAGCACCACCTGACCAACGAACGCGCCCGCATGCAGCGTGTCAAGGGCGAAGTGGATGCCATCCTCCAGCAGGAGCGCAGCGGCGACAGCAGCGCCACCACCGCCATCGAGGCCGACGAGCCCGACGCGTCGGAGCCCAAGCCGGCGCCCACCGGCGGCGGCCTGCTCACCGACTTCCTGAGCCAGATGACCCCCACGGACAAGTGGCTGGCCATCCTCGCCCTGCTCGTGTGCTTCGTGGGCATCGTGAACGCCATGTTCATGACCGTGCAGGAGCGCTTCCGGGAGATCGGCACGATGAAATGCCTCGGCGCGCTCGACGCCTTCATCGTCAAGATATTTCTCATCGAGTCCGCGGCCCTCGGCCTGCTGGGCACGATCTTCGGCATCCTCGTCGGCCTG